>JAFGKR010000347.1 GCA_016928515.1 Bacteroidota bacterium
CGCGTGATATCCCCCGTCGACCAGCGATACCGCACATAGCCTTCGGGAAGATGAAGCTCCGTGCCGCTGCCGGGACAGATCATCACCTCCCCGCCGGGATCGATACGCGGCTCCCGCCGCGGCACGATGCGATAGCCGCCGGCGAGGATTTCCGTCGCCGTGCACCGGATGCGGGTCGAACCGGCTTCCGCTGCCAGAGGATACCATCCGTCGAACACACTTGCGGTGCCGAAGCGGAGCAGCAGCAGCGTATCCCCGGCGAGAGCGGGGACGGTCTCATCCAGCCGGACGAACACGCTGTCCATGGAATGATGGACGGTGACCGCCTTCCCGTGGAACGGACTGCCCGGAGGGATGACGACATCGAGCAACGGCCGGTGTGGACTGCCGGGAAGGATTGCCATGTCGAATGGCCGGATGACGATGCCGGTGCTCGGGTGATCGACCGTGACGGGGATGGAAATGAAATCGGTCGGGATGGACGTCCGTTCACCGATGCGGAATCGCTGCGTCTCCTGCACCCAGGTGGAGGAATCCAGCGGCGCGCGGTAGGTTTTGGCCTTCACGTCCTCACCGCCGCAGAAATCCACCAGCTGCAGATCGATGGTACGCGGGGAGCCGTCCGCGCAGACGCGTTCGTAGGTCATGACGCATTCCTGGAAACCCTGGAAAATGATTGTATTGACATCCGCATAAATGGTCGCCATCTGCCCGATATCGGGATTTTGGAAGTATCGCCCGCCGGTGAGAAGGGCAATCATTTCCAGTTCGGTCGCGGCGACATTGTTTCCGACCCCGATCGTGAATACGCGGATGCGATTCCGGTTCGCGAGACTGATAATCTCCTGGGCTGTTGCCGTGGACATATTGTCCCACCCATCGGAGAAGACCAGCACCGCGCGGCACTGGTTGGTGCCGTTGTTGATGAGTTCGTTGATGCCCGCCTCGATACCGTCGTACAATGAGGACGCACCCCGTGCCTGGAGATTGTCGACTGCCGTCCGCAGAAAAGGGATGATCGTGGTCATGGACTGCGCGACGACAGGCTCTCGCCGGACCTCGATCAGAGCGGACTCGTCGACCGAACCATCCATGAGATCGATGAATGCGTGCAGATTGCGTTTCGTGATATCCATTGCGCTCCCGCGCATGCTGCCGCTCGCGTCGGCAACGAAGGCGAAGGAACCGGCGCAGCGCACGAAAGGATCCGGACACCAGAGGGTGAAATCCGGCACCGCTTCTCCGTTCTCATAAATGCGCCAGTTCTCCTTTGCCATGCGATACGCCGCCTGGCCGTCACAGTCGACCGCAAAATACAGCTCGATCGTCGGCCAGTTCACGGTGACGCGCTTGAAATTCAGAACGGGTTGGGAGAGAGCGGGCTGCGTGAGCAGGAGGAGCAGAATGCCCGCCAGAGCCGCGCGAAGTGAGGCGGTGGCGGGAAGCGGGAGGCCGGAAACAGCATGCAAGAGGTGGCCGAAGACTGCGGGAAGCGGGATGAGACGGCCGTGAAACGAATAACCGGCAGGAGCATTCATGGAAACGGAGGCGCTGTGTGTATCAGGAGATTCCGCGACGGTACAACGGGAAGAACACCCCAGGTTCGGGAAGGTTACAGCCCGCGGGCGAGGGCCCTTCTCCTGTCGAGCCCAACCCACCCATCCCTGTCCCTTCCCTTCCTGGATAGGGAGGGAAGGGGACGAGACCAAATCGATTATTCTTCTCTCTCAACGTGATGAACGGCTGTTTGCGCAAACGGTTCGGCGTTTCTGGATGTCCCTGAGCCCCGTAGGGGCGACACATTCGATATTCCCCGGCGTCAGCCGGGGACGACGTGCGGCCCCCTCTCCCATTTTCTCTTTTCCGGAGAGGCCCATAGGGGCGGAAGACTCGATCGACCCCGACGGGAGTCCCGCGGAGCGGGACGGGAGTCGGGGACACTATACCTCTCAGCAGTGCTCTCGCCCACGTCCGCCTCAGACGGATCGCCCCCACGGATGTCACGGAAATGAAAAAAGCCCCGTACATCTGATCTGTACGGGGCTCGGTGCCTGGAACAGGAGTCGAACCTGCACGCCCTTGCGGACACTACACCCTGAATGTAGCGCGTCTGCCAATTCCGCCATCCAGGCAGAACAATAAATATAAAATGCCGCTCATGAAAAATCAACAAGGGCACGGAAAATTTCGCACAGACCGGAAATGCAGGGCGAAGCGGAACAATATGCCGGACGGGGATGTAGAATCCGGGTTGACAATACTCAGGACTCGCGGTATATTGGTATACCTGTACTGCGAAAGACATTTCATTCAGATAATCAACAGGATTACACGATGGCACTCGAAAAAACCCCCAAAGCCGACATCAGGGCAAAAGCACGGCGGTATTTCGAAGTCTCGCTTGTCATTTCCCTGCTCCTGATTACGGCCGCGTTCGCATTTTTCCCCGATCTCGAGCGGGAACAGGTCGTGATCGAAGCGAACGATGAAATCGTCAAGGTCGAAGACATCGAAAACACACGTCAGGAGAATCGTCCCCCGCCGCCACCGCGTCCGCCTATCCCGATTGAAGCCCCGAGCTCCGATGCCATCGAAGACATTGACATCAGCTCCGAAATCGATCTCGGCGTGCAGATGGAAGCACCGTCCGCTCCTCCCGCCCCGAAAAAGGAAGAGGAAGAGGAGGAAGTGTATTTCGAGGTCGTCGAGGATCCCCCGACGATCATCGGTGGCCTGGAAGCGGTCAAGAAGCACCTCGTCTATCCGGATCTGGCGATCCGCGCCGGTGTCGAAGGCACGGTCATCGTCTTGGCCTATGTGAACAAGGAAGGCGTCGTCACCGGTACGGAAGTTCTCCGTGGAATCGGCGGCGGTTGCGATGAAGCAGCCATGGAGGCCGTCAAGAAAGTCCGCTTCAATCCCGGCCAGCAACGCGGCAAACCGGTCAACGTGAAAGTATCCGTGCCGGTGAAATTCCGCCTCAACTGACATGCCGGCTTCCGGTCTCCGTCCGGCAACGCGTGAAAAATGTGACACTGCTGAGCGTTTCTGCGGCCGGTCCCTCCAAGTCCGGCCGTTGCTCGTCACAACCCGGCGTGATCCGGGTTTCTGCACACGGAATCTATTCCTCCATCAACTTGTGTGAGTTCCCATGAAGAAGCGTTTTGCTCCTGTGATCGCAGTCCTGCCTCTGGCGCTCATCCTCCTTGCCGGCTGCTCCTCGGATGCCATCACCGACTCGCTGGCGATCCAGTACGGTGAGACGAAAATCGCCATCGAAAAGGCGGGAAATGAAAGCAATGTGTCCGGCACCATTACCGTCCGCCTCATCAACCGCACCGAAAAGCAGATGAACATCGGCTTCCTCGAGGGTGAACTGATCAGCACCGCCACGAACGAAGCCCTGCTGCGTTTCCGTCCGATCATCCCCGACTCCTACGGATCGATCTCCACCGTGCGACTCCTGCCGAAGGAAACGCGGGAAATCCCCGTGGTCCTTCCTCTCGGCATGACCGCCTTCGACCCCCAGAAACATCCACAGGTCATTGTCGGCCTTTCCTTCCAGACCACTGACGGATACCGCACGGATGCGAAAAGCATGCCCATCACCGTTACGAAGTAACTTTCTGGTCGCAGCGGCGCTCGTCGTGCTGGCGAGCGCCTGCGCGGGCACGTCGATTTACGACTCTCTCACCGTCGCACCCGCGGAATACACGGTCTGGAACGATGCCATGCCCGGATCCAAGCCGCAGTGCAACGCCGTGCTGCGGCTCTCGCTGAAGAATACCGGGGAACAGGCGATCACGCTGCGTGATCCCGAAGCCGTCATCGTCGACGCTCCGACCCTCACCCCGCTCCGTCGCTACCCGGCGATGGTAACGGTCGACGATCGTCGCGTGCGCGAAGTGACGATAGAACCGGGACGAACCGTGGAAGTCGCATTCCGTTCGCCTTCCTACGGACTGGAGCCGATTGACCTCCAATTGCATCCACGCGTACGAATCGCCTTACGCATGCAATCAGACCTCGATCTCCCACTCCTTTTCCGCAGCCCGATTATCGACATTTTCGAAACGCAGTAGGGGGAAGGGATGCAGAGTCCGCCCGGACGTGATCGACCTCGCCCCTCCATCCTGCTCCCCGTCGCCGCCGTCCTCGGTTCGGTTCCGGCTATTCTTTGTCTGCTCCTGCTCGCGCCGAAGGCGCCTGCGCAATCGGTGCTGGTGGAGGAATACCGCTTCGGGGATTTCGTCTCCGCGGAAGCGCTTTCGGTAGATCCGTTCGGCGATATTTATGTCGCGGACGCCGGGGCTTCCATGGTGCAAAAATTCGACCGTACGGGGAAACTGCTTGCGGAGGTGGGAGGAGCCGGCTGGGAGCAAACACAATTCGATCGACCGCTCGGTGTCGATGCCAGCCTCGGAATGGCGGTCTATGTCGCCGACATGGGAAATAATCGCATCTCACGCTTTGACAGGGGACTCCGCTTCATGGCACAACTCTCGGGGGATGACGGCGCTGCCGATCCCGGCTTCCGCTATCCGCTGGATGTGGTGAACTCCCCCCTGGAGCAGATGTATATTCTCGACGGGGAAAACAACCGCGTGCTGGCCATGACCGGTTTCAACCGCTCGAGCAGCGTCTTCGGCGGTATCGAAGCGGGTGAGGGACGACTCACGCAGCCCGTCGCCATGGGAATGGGCGGGGAACGGCTTTACGTCCTCGAGACGGACCGTGTCGTGACATTTGATTTGTTCGGAAATTTTCTGTTTCATTTCGGAAGCAATCGTTTTTCGGACGCCCAAGGTATCGCGATGCTCCCGCGGCATGTGCTTGTCGTCAGTCCGGACGCCCTGCACTGGTTCACCCCCGCGGGGGATTTCGTGCGAAGCGTGCAGCGAGAGGACATTGTCCTGGCCGGAGAAACCGGTGCATTCCGGGACGCGGCATATACCTCTCCTTTTCTCTTGCTATTAACAAATCGTTCCTGTATACTTTTCCCCGACCACTAAATCACTTTTGGGGAACAAACAAGGAGAACGCATCATGTCCTACGGCCTGAATAAGGTAATGCTCATCGGCCATCTCGGCGCCGATCCCGAGCTACGCTACACCGAGGGCAACGTCCCGGTGGCCAACTTCAACATCGCGACCAACGAGTCGTACAAGGATCAGAACGGCAACCTCGTCGACCGCACCGAATGGCATCGCATCGTCGCGTGGCGCAAGCTCGCGGAAGTCCTCGCCGAGTACCTGAAAAAAGGCTCGAAGGTGTACATCGAAGGCAAGCTGCAGACGCGCAGCTGGGACGACAAGGACGGCAACAAACGCTACATGACGGAGGTCGTCGTCAACGACTTCATGTTCCTGGATTCCCGCGGTGCCGGCAACAGCGGAAGTCCGGCACCCGGCGGCGACATCCCTCCCCCGGCACCTGAGAGCGACAAGAAGGAAGATGAGGATCTTCCGTTCTGATCGAGCAACACGCATCGGTCGATCAGACGTTCTGAACACTCAGGCGAACTGAGGAATCCAGCGCTGAACATTCAGGCGTGTTGAACAATCCGAACGTCCCGACTATCCGACATATGATGCGGGAAAGATGTTTATCACAGAGGCCTGTTCCCTTGCGGGGCCAGGCCTCGTTGTACCTCATGGACTCGCGTCCCCGAGCCTGCTTCAGGAGGGAGGCATTGACTCTGCGTTCTCAGGGACGCATGCAATCACGCGTATCACCAGCGACGGCCCCAGCCCGCACCGAAGCCGCGTCCGCTGCCGAAGCCGCGTCCCATTCCGCGACCCCGCCCGAAACCGCCGCCCGGTCCGAAACCGCCACCGGCACCACGGCGAAACGCGAGCCCGCGGCCGTAGCCGTAAGGGGGATAATCATTGGGGCCGTACCACGGGTCGGCCGGACCATCAAGATGCTCCGGTTGCGTTGTGTCCTGTTCCCGTGAATCCGTGTCCTGCGTGTCGCGAGGCCGTGCACCGACGCAGTATCCTCTGCGCCATCCGGTCATCGGTCCCCTTCCTTCCGGTCCTGTTCTGTCGAATCCTGGCATGATGTCCTCCATATCTTTGTGGAACGATGATAGTGATGCGTTCAATGTATCGTGAGCGGCTAACCCGTTACGTGTTCCGCTGAAAGGCGGCATAGGCTTCCTCGACGGTGGGATTGCCGTCCATCAGTTCGACGCGGATCCCCGCGGCCTGGATTGCATCCTGCGCCTTGGGTCCGATGTTTCCCGTGATGAGCACGGAAACGCCCGCGTTAGTCAATATCTGCGTCGCTCCCGGTCCAGCCCCGTGCGCGGCATTAACGTTGTCACTGTTGTCGAGATAGCGTGTATTTCCGCTTTCCTGATCGATCAGGAAAAATCCGCTGGCGCGACCGAAGCGCGCATCCATCCGGTCTTTCCATTCTTTGCCGGTGGTCGTGATAGCGATCGTCATGCATGTACTCCGTTGGTGGTTATGGATTCCCAGATATTTGATATCTGCTCCCGGATTCCGTCGTCGGACATCTCGAGCAGTGTTTTGCCTTCGCGCAGGGAGGACGGAAACAGCTCCATCCATGGCAGCTCGGCGAGTATTGGAATGTCATGATCGCGGCAGAGGCGACGGATCTCCGCGGCTTCCGTTTGATCCAGATCGGCCTTGTTGATGACGCAGGATGCAGGGAGCGCGAAATGTTCCAGCAGTTCGATGAGACGCGTGAGGTCATGGCGTCCCGCGCGAGTCGCCTCGGTGACCAGCAGCACCTCCGAGGCACCGGAAACCGAGGCGATCGCGGGACATCCCACTCCGGGCGGACCGTCAATCAGCACGAAGGGCACGTGGTCGCGTTCGGCGGTTTCGACGGCTTCCGTCTTCACGCGGGCGACCAGTTTGCCGGAATTTTCCTGTCCGATGCCGAGTCGTGCATGCACCATATGCTGACCGAAGCGGCTGCGTGAGACGAACCAGCGGCCGGTCACGCGCGGCATCATGGTGATGTATCCGTACGGACAGACATGGCTGCACACCGCGCAGCCCTCGCAGGCGGTTTCATCCACCTGGTATTGATCGTTGCGGAAAACGATGGCGTCATACACGCAGGCCGTGGCGCACAACCCGCAGTTCGTGCAGGCGCGCGAGTCGAACATGGGAATACGGCTGCCGCTGAATTCCGTTTCCTGCCGTATTTTCGGGCGCAAGAGGAGATGCAGGTTGGATGCATCGACATCGCAGTCCGCCATCACCGCGTCCTTGCCCGCGAGCATGGCCAGCGCGGCAGCTATCGTCGTTTTGCCCGTGCCGCCTTTTCCGCTCATGAGAACGATCTGTTTCATGTTGTCACCTCCTCGGCGTGCAGGACGCGATAGAGGATGGTCTCGAACAACGGCACGGTTGCCGGCAGGGCATCCGTCACGCGCTCACCGCGCGCGCAGGCTTCCGCGATACTGCGGCTCGAAGGGATTTCACCCAGGATCTCGATCTGCTCACGCATGCAATACCCCTGGATGTTGCGGTCGCCGGGCTGGGCCTTGTTGATCACCACGGCGAAACGCCTATGGAGCATGCGCACGGTGCGAACCATCAGGTCGAAATCATGCATTCCGAACGGTGTCGGTTCGACGACAAGGATCACGAGATCCGCATCGCGAACGGCTTCGACCGCAGCGCAGGCGGTGCCCGGCGGCGCATCGAGAATGACGATGCCGTCCGCGGCCCGGCCCAGTTTTTTGACCGCGCGGATGAGATCGGGAGAGGCCGTTTCTCCGACTCGAAGTCGTCCGGTATGAATGAGAAGATTCCCCTGCTGTCGTGTCTCCCGTGTTCCGATCATCTTCCTGCCGTCCCGTATGGCACCGACGGGACACAGCACGGCGCATCCGCGACAACCCTTGCAGAGTTCGGGGAAGACGAGTATCTGGTCTGCGAGGCAGAGGAGTGCATTGAACTCACAGATGCGTGCGCACTCGCCGCAGTAGGTGCAGCGATCCTCGTCGATTTCCGGGATCATGCTCCAGATCGTTTCCTCCACCGGTACGGGGAGGTCGAAAAACAGATGCAGATTTGGTTCCTCCACATCGAGATCGAGCACGGTCACCGTCCGTTCGCGTGCAAGCAGGGATGCGAGGGAAGCTGTCAGCATGGTTTTTCCGGTTCCGCCTTTTCCGCTGGCGATTGCGATCGTCATCTCCCCTGTCCTCCCTGAACTGGTCCGTCATCCTGACCACCACCGCCGCCCCGACCACCACCACCGCCCTGGCCACCACCGCCGCC
>JAFGKR010000348.1 GCA_016928515.1 Bacteroidota bacterium
ACATCCGCACTGCGGCTGAGGGTATGTACCGGTTGACCTTCGCTGACGCAACCGCTGCAGGGCTCACCGATGCCGGACTCGATCCGCGCTCGTTTCGTCTGACCCTGATGGGAGAGGAACTGCCGATCGAAGTCACGGGAGAGAGCGACGGGAGCTTCGATCCCGGGGACGCCATCACGTTTTACGCCCCGCGAAACAGGGGGGTGGATGGCGAGTATCATGATGAGTGGATGGACGACAACGTGTTCCTGCTGTCCTGGGGGGGAGCAGCCGGGCTGCGACGCGGGAGTGAAGATGTTGCGCCGTCGTCACACCCCGGTGCACAGACCATCACACACTACCCCCTGCGCCTGCATTTCGAGGAGAATCATGCGTATCATCGGGGGGATTTCGAACACATAGATATGGCAGTCACCACCCGGGTGACGGGCGAGGGATGGGTGTGGTCCTATCTCCTGAAGAGGGACACGATTGCGGCGGAGTTTGATCTGCCCGCGAGTATCGATCGCGATGGAATGCTCCGTGTTCGTGCGCGCGGTGCATCAGTGGATACCAGCCTCATGCGCGTGTTCCTGAACGGGACCGTGATCGGAGAGTCGCGTGTTCCGCCGTATACGTTCATCACACCGGAATACACTGTCCCTGAGGCGTTGCTCCGTGTCGCGGGAAATGTGCTCCGTGTTGAGAGTGTCGGACTGGTCACCTGTCCGCCGGAAGACCCGGCATGCAGCATCGAGCGCTTTTTCGTGGATTGGATGCAACTTCACCTGTCCGTCGATGTGACCGGTTCCGCAGCGCCGCTGACACTCGATCCATCCGTGCGTCTGCCCGGGATGGCACTTCCGGCGACGTTTCTTCTGAACCGCACAGCAACCACCGGTGTGCTCGAAGGAATAAACCTTCGAAGCGGTGCCCGGCTCGACGGCATCGCGACCGCCTCCAGTCGCGCGGAACTGGTGCTAGACAGCGGCGGTGTGTATCATCTTTACGAACCATCCGCTGTGCGGACGCCGGAATCAGTTGAACTGATCACGCTCAACGGCTACGCCAAATCTGCGCCACAAGTGGATTATCTCGTCATTTCGCATAGGAATTTCCTGCCACAGGCGCGGCGGATTGCGGAGTACCGGGCATCCGCCGACGGATTCACCATACTGGTTGCCGATGTCGAGGATCTCTACACCGAGTTCAATCACGGTCACAAGGATCCGGTTGCCATTCGTCGCTTTGTGCAGCATTTCCGGGAGAACGCACCGGATCCGAAACCGCAATTCCTTCTCATCGTCGGCGATGCAAGCTGGGATCCAAAGCGGCATATGGCGTCTTCCACCAAAACCGATTTCGTTCCGGCCTACGGCAACCCTATCAGCGACAATTACTACGTGTCCTTCGACGAAACGGAATTCGATCCCTGGCCTGAGATGGCCGTCGGACGTATTCCGGCGGAGACGCCCGGCGCGGCCGACGCGGTCATCGACAAAATCATTGCATCGGAAACCGCTCCCCCGCAGCCCTGGGACAACCGTTACCTGTTTTCCGTCGGCGGACAGAACTCCCTGGAGCAGATCTCCCTTCGGGATGCGGTCGATCCACTGATCGCGAATTACGTGCTGCCGAACTGTCTCGAATCTCGCTACATCATCAAGAAAACCCTCGACCTCGTCAGCTACGACGACCTCGACACCCTGATCTCCGAGGTCAACGCGGGAGTCTCCTGGTTCTTCTTCTCCGGCCATGGAGGGACTCGCGTCATCGACGTGGGCATCGAGCGGCCGGATATCTTCGACAACGAGGACAAGTACCTCTTTTTTGTGACGATGTCCTGCAATACCGCGCACTTTGCCGAGCCGTTCGAGACGGGACTGAACGAGCGTTTCGTGATCTCACCGCGCAACGGCGCCGTTGCGGCGTTCGGCACCTCGGGCGTGGGTGAGATCACTCCGGATTACTACGTCAGCCGCGGTATGTTCCGTGCACTGATCGACAGCAGCGTGCGCACCTACGGCGAGCTCGCGCTGCTCGGGAAACGGCATTTGCTTTCGACGAGCGGTATCACCACCGTGAATCGTCGAACCGTGAATCAGCTCTGCATCCTTGGTGATCCCGCGACGAAGGTACCGTTGGCGCGGACACCCGAGTTGGCGCTGCGCTCAGAGGAGATCCGGACGGATCCGGAGATCGTATCCGAGCAGACGCAAACGGTTATCCATACGACCTTTCGGAACTACGGACTTTGCGTCTCTGACAGCATCGACGTGCTGCTGACCGTTCGCTCCGCAGGCATCGACGTGTTCTCGCAGCAGCGCCGCATCCCGCCGTTCCGGCTCGATACGCTCCTGCAGTGGGAATACGATTTCAGCGGCGTCGACGGCGAAGTGCAGATCTCCGCGGAGATCGATCCCGGGAACCGCATCGCGGAGCGGGATGAGAGCAACAACCGCGCGACCGCAACGCTGAACGTTCTTCCGCGTGGCGTGACGCAGATCTTTCCGTTGGATCGTGCTGTGGTCATCCAGGTGGAGGATGAGACTCTTTTCCTCATCGCAAATCCCAGCTATGTTCCCGATGCCTCGCTCAACCCGCGCATGGAATTGGAGATTTCGTTCGATCCGGATTTCCTTTTCATCGCCCAGCGCCTTGAACGCGATCCGGAACCTGTGTACACCGGCTTCCCCGTCGATCTCCGGCAGTGGGATGGCGTGCTCTACTGGCGGGCGCGCATGGTCACCGACGGCGGACCGGAGCGATGGTCAACGGTGCGTTCGTTCACTGCCGGAGGGGGAGGATTCAGTGACGAGCGATGGCAGCAGACCGATGGGCCGCAGTTCGAAACCACGACGGTGGATGGACTTCAACAGGTGACAGGCGGCGGACTGCAGCTCGGTGACCGTCCGCTCGTGCTCGAAGCATTTTCCGGAGGATTCAACGGGCCGCTGAAGCAGGCGGTGCTGCGCGTGAATGGAGTGGAGTACCGTCCCGTGCATCCCGACAGCGCTCGCGGCTTCAACGTTGCGGTGGTCGAACCACGCTTCGGGGACGTGGTGGATCTGCGTCTCTTCGACACCTACCCCGGCCGCGAGGCTGCGGCGGAGATGGCCGCATTTCTCCGGAGCATTCCTGACGATCATATCCTCATGGTGGCGGTGCAGGATGACGCCAACGGCTATCCGCCCAGTTCGATCGACGGCACGAACATTTCTTCCGAGCTGAAAACCGAGCTCAAACAATTCGGGGCGCGGATGATCGACAGTGTCGGCTTTCGCGATTCCTGGGCGCTGATCGGCAGTCGCGCAACGGCAGCGGACGCGAAGGATCAGCATTTCGTGCTGGGGACCGTGATTATCCGTGATACCGTCGTGGTGGAAGCGCGAGAAGGACGCTTCATCACCTCCGTCATTGGTCCGGTGAACAGCATATCCGCTGTCCGATGGGACGGCGAAGCCGGAGACGACAGCGCCTCCGTTGATCTGCGTGTCCACGCCCTGCTCGGAGAGCGCGATTCCCTCATTGCAGTATTTCCACGGCTCACCCCCGGGCAGCGTGCCCTTCTCCCCGCGCCGGAAGACATTCCGTCCGCATTTGTTCGCATCGAAGGAGTGCTGCGTGATGGGCGGGGGAACGGTAGTCCCCTGCTGCGTTCGCTCCACGCCGATTACGTCTCGCGTTTTCCAGAGATCGGCATCACCTCGCAGGTCGTGGACGTCAGCGCGGATTCGCTTCTGGAAGGCGAACCGCTGACCGTGACCGCGTCGGTGTACAACGCGGGACGCATCCGTGCCGAGGGACTGCGCGTGCGGCTTGCCGTTCCGGGCACGCAGACCGTTGTCGAGCACGCGCTGCCTCCGATCGAGGCGGACCGTACCGG
>JAFGKR010000072.1 GCA_016928515.1 Bacteroidota bacterium
ATTCCAGGAAAAAACCGCAAATGAGCTTGAGGAGGGGTGCACCGGGGCCGGAGAGGCAAGGGGGCCGGAGAGGCGTGAAGGACGGAGAGAGGGGCATTCACGGATGAAGCGGCCGCGGAGCCGAACCCCTCTCCGACATCCTGTTTCGACAGGGTGTGGCCGGCTCCCGCGGTCGTCATCTCTCTCCTTCTCGCTATTTCATAACCGTGTTGCGGTCACCGGAGAAGAGTGGTGAAAATCGGACAGGAAAAAAATTTTGCCGTCTGGAACACCAGGCGGCGATGCAGTATATTTCCTGCTATTACGGAAGTATGCACTCACAACCACCGACATCTGACCTCCTGAAACGGCTCCTCGCAAATGAGACGAGCCCGATGCTTGTCGATCTGATCATCGACCGCGCCGTGGAATGTGCCCGCCGGCATATCAACTGGCTGGTCTGGCATCGCGGGTATCATACCGCTCCTACCGGCCTCTCCGTCGATGATCTGGCCTACGATCTCATCGCGGAACTGGTTTCGGAACTGGACGGCACGATACTCGGCCGTCTCATGCAGGCATTGCGCAGCGTCACCGCCGGTCAGGAAGAGGACGCCGATCTGGAGAGCGCGTTCATTTCCGTTGTCAACCGCACTGTCCGTCTGAACCTTGTCCGCGTTTTCATCGAGATCAATCCCCTGCAGGCACGGCTCCTTCGTGCCCTCCGCCGGTATGTAGCGAATTCCGCGGAGATCCGGCGCATCGAGAGCGTCGGCGGTTTCTGGTACGCGGCCGCGCATGTCGATCCCCTCCTCCATCTGCCGGCGGTCTCTCAGGACTTTCTTCGCTCGGCGTTGATCCCCACGCGGCTGGACGGAAATCCCGTCCGCTCCGTGCTCCATGCCGCTCTGGATGCCGTTGCGTCGCTCACGGATGTCCGGCGGGCGGTGGACGAACACGACATCATCGAAATCACGCTCAGTCTTCTGCATTCCCACCACCAGGTCGAGCTGGTGGACAGCGTGACACAGCCAGCGGAACGGAACGATCCCGCGACTGCATGCGAAATCGCGGATGCACTCGAGGCCGTGCGCGTGCGCGTCAGAGAAAAATACGTCGATCGAGGAAAACTGAGTCCGTCGGAGGGCGATGCGATGATCGGAGCGATGACGTTGTACATGGAAGACCTGCAGCGAGATGATGTCCTCGGTCATTTTTCCTACCTGCGTCAGACAATGCCGGGACTGACGCACAGGCGCTATCGCATGTCATACCGGAATACCTACGAGTATATTGTACGCACGGTTTTCACCACTCTTCGCCGTCGGCTCGAATAATACTGTAGACACGGATCACGGGCAGAAAATGAAGCAGCAGCGTACATCCCATCTCCCGGAGCTTCGGCTGATACAGCTGGCGCGCAGCGGTGAGGATCATCCGCATCTCGCGGAGTGCGCGTTCTGTCGCGAGCAGTACGAAGCCCTGCGGGAAATGTTGCTCGGTGCTCCTGCGGAGCGGGGTGAGAGCATTCCCCACGACGACAGGTCGTTCCGCCTCGCAGCGGCATCGGAGCCGATGACGACGGAGGTGCAGCGGTGGAGGCAGACCTGGTATCTCGAGGATGGTGCACTGGTCCTTCGCGTTCTCGAGGATCGCGATGTACAGCAGCTCATCGGCTTCTGCATCGGCGATCCCCATCGCTATGCGCATCTGAAGATTCATTTCAGCGGTATCGCACGGTCGTTCACTCCGGATGCGCAAGGCCGTTTTGAGATCGGTCCGTCTTCCCTCGAAATCGAACCGATGCGCGTGCATATCGAAGAAGCGTAACAGGTCCCTCATGAAGGAAACGGGAGGGCAGCAGACCTACATCCGCACACCGGTCGAGCTCGACATGGCTTTCCGGGCGCTTGAACGCATGGCGGATCGATCCGCTTCACCCCTCCGTCATTTCAAACTGCTGACGGATTTTCTTGCACATACACAGGGTTTCCCTTCCGCATGGCTGGGATCCTATGGGAGTGCATTGTTTCATCGGGCGGAGAGTCTCGTCGAACACAATTATCTCTCCGGCGGGGATCCGCAGCGTTGGATGTCCCTTCTCGGTTTTCTCGACGCCTGTTTCAGGCAAGGATGGATCCCTGCGGACGATCGTCTGCAGCGCACGCGCGATGCCGCGACGGCACATACCATTTATACGCATATCTGCGTACGGTCGTTTCGTCCGTTGCATGAGTTGCTGCTTGCGCGTGGCCTGCCGCTGCGTGCGATTCCCGAGACGGAATGGAGCGTGATACTCAACGCGGATACATTCGGGCGGGACCCGTTCGCGACCTACATCGAACATGCATTGTCTCCGGGTGCTCCGGTACCGGATGTGCTTCTGGCGGCCCGGCAGCAGTGGAAGCATGCCAGGGAGGAAGGAGGAATCGGCGTCGTATTACTGGATGTAGCAGAGGGATGCGAAGGCGGGACGGTGCTGCGCCTCGATCTGCAATCGCGTCGCAACGCACGTATGCACGTCCATTTCACAAGCGACATCGCGCATGACAACACTGAAACACTGCGGCAGCTTCAGCGCTGTGCCCGCCTCGCAGCGGAACTGGTGATTCGTCGCTTCGGCGTCGCTCCGCCGGCACGGGAATATTCATTCGCTTTCCATGACCGAGCCGCGGAATTTCGTGGCGCCTCCATGGGACTCGGCGCGGCGTTGCTCATGGCCGTGGATATGCAGCGACACTTTAACCGCGCCCTGCGCTGGCATCTCGTACCGTATCTCGCCTGTACAGGGAGTCTCGACGAAAACGGGAACGTGTATCCCGTCCCGGATCATCTCCTGCGACGCAAAGTGCAGATCGCGTTTTTCTCTCATGCAGATGCGCTTGTTCTCGCCGCCTCGCAGCGCGAACAGGCCACGCGGTTCGTCCGTGCGCTGCAGCAGCACTATCCGTCCCGGCAATTGCAGATACACGGCGTTGGCACGCTCGATGACTGTGCCGCTGCCGAGGGCATCCTCCGCTCGGAACATCGCAACGTCCCGGACCGGATGATTGAATTCATCCGGGATCATGCGGTTCTTCTCCTTGTCACGATCGTGCTGCTCCTCGGCGGGTACACCGGCTTCCTCCTGTGGAAGTACTACTATGACTTTCCCGATCTCGAACGAACATCGGGGAAAATTCCAGAAAACGGGGCCGTGGTGTACAATCCCAAAGCGGACGATCCATGGTCATACCGCGATGGTGCCCAGCACAAACCTGCGGTCCTGCCCTTCGGGGATCTGGAAGTGGGCGACGGATTCTTCCGGAACGTGTATATACACAATTTCGGCCGTTCGCGACTCGGTCTCGACATCAGCGTGGAAGGACCGGATGCGGAGGACTGGTATTGCAACTGGAATGGCGGGCGGCAGGAAATCGCATCCACTGAAAAACTGCGGATGATGGTGATGTTTGCACCGTTGCGTCCCGGGCGGAAAAAGACGGCACGACTGGTGTTGAAGAATGCGGATACCGGGGAGGAACTCTATGCCCTCCGCCTGCAGGGAAGCGCGGGCATGCCGCAACCGGCGGGATACGCACTGCGCCTGGATGGATTCGACGATATGCTTGTCTTCGGTGACCGGTCGTATCCGTTCGCCATGGAGAATGCCACGATCGAAATGTGGCTGCGCCCCGATACAACGCATGCATGCCTCTACGCCGATTCGTTCAATCCCCCGGACGGACAGGCCATCGCGAACATGACATTCAGCATTCGCAGCGATACACTGGACGTCAACTTTGCCGACATCGTTCGAAACATCCCGCTCCCGCCCGAGGCGCGCATCTCACGCGGAGAGTGGACGCATTTCGCCTTCACATATCGGCATCCCGATGAAGATGCACATGGACGGCTGACTGTTCTCGTGAACGGCACGGTGGTGTTCGATCATGAGGATGATTTCCTCGTCGAGAACCTGTACCGGCCGTACGTCACGATCGGTGCATACCACAACGGTTTCACTTCGGGCGGATTGTATCGAGGGGAAATCGACGAACTGCGACTGTGGCGCGGGTATCACACTCCGGAAGTCATTCGTGAACGGATGCATTGGCGCGTTGACGGTAGAACGCCCGGACTGCGGGGCTACTGGGACATGGATACTGGATGCGAGGTAAGTGTCTATCCCGCGTATAAAAGTGCGCAGGATGCAGTCCCGGTCGGCCGTCCGACACCGGTGCGATCGACGGCCCCGGTCGAAGTGGAGGAAGCACCAGGCGTCCGGCTCGTTGACGGCATTTTCTCCTGCTCCGGCAGTGCTCTCGAGATTGCGCCGTTCACCTACCTGCACTGTCCGCGTCAGATCCTGTTGCGTGAAACGGAACGCACGTACGCAATACGCTTCCGTCAGGACAATCCTTCGGATATCGAACGCGTGCTTCTCGCCGTTGCCAACCAGGATGCATGGATACAGATGCTCACCACCGGCTTCGCTGCGAACGGCAGCCATGGTGATATCAGACGTCGGCAATATCCCGACGGCTGGGTCGACCTCGTTGTTCGCATCGATGCGTCAGGTGCCGCGGATTGCTTCATCAACGGTGGACTTCATATCCGCCTGTTGTCCGACGATCTTCAGCGCGGCCCGTTCTACCGGTACTACGGTCTGCAGGTCGGTTTTTTCTTCGATGGGTACAATCATTTCCGGACGGCGTATTACGAGGGAATGCGTCCGTTGCTTGAGGCCCCCTGTGTCGTCGCCGATCTCCGCGTCTGGGACCGGGCGCTGACAGATGCCGAAATCCGCGGCATGGTGGGCGGAGCACTGCCACGCGCCGGTCTCAACGCGTGGTGGCCGCTCGACGCATTGCCGGACGCATACGGTAACATTTCCGACGTTCTGCACGGCTATCCGTTGCATGTCCGGCGGGTTCGCATGTGGGAATAGCTTCGGCGGAGCATCCCGGATCCAGTCAGTTCGTCAGCAGCGACATCAGATCAGTAGCTGAGGTCAGTTCGTTAGCTGCGGTCAGTTCGTTAGCTGCGGTCAGTTCGTCAACGGACGTCAGATCGTCAGATGCCGGATGTTCCACGTGAATGTCAGCAGCACGAAGCGTTGCAGGAGATTCGTGCGTGTGTCTTCGATGTAGGTATCGGTCACACTGCGTGTAATGCTGTTGTTTTGCTTCAGCACGTCGTACAGCGTCAACCGTAACTCCGCAAGATCGTTCGGGAGAAACTTGTAGGCCAGGCTGACATTCCAGAGCAGAACATCGTTGTTGTATCCCTCCGCCAGTCCGCTGTAGTACTCATGGGCGAGATCGGTGTTGAAGACGAAACCGTCGAGGAAAATCCAGTTGAACCGGAGGCGTGATGATTGCGTGAAATACCGTGTGTCGGCATCGGAGCGCAGGGAATTGCTGATCCAGGTGAGGTTGGACTGCGTCGACACGGTGAAATCCACTTCCTCGCTGATGTTGCTGTTCACAACGAGCCCGGCGCCCGTCATGGGGGTTGATGCCCAGTTTTGCTGTCCGTTGATTTCACTCGGCGTACGCGACCACGTTGCCGAGAGATTGAGGTTGAGATTGGATTTCAGGAAGGAGACGGGAAGCCCGTACGTCAAGTAGGATCGCAGGGATGTGGAGCCGTCGAAATTTTCCGGTCGCGTGATCTGTGTACCGCGCAGCAGCGGGATACCGCCGAACACGGTGGTATCGGCAGCTGCCAGCACGGTGCTGTTTCCGACGACGTCCATCGTATGTGACGCCATCGCGAAAAGGAAGAAGTAGCTGCCGGTGGATGGATTCGTTGCGGAGTAGCGCATCCCCAGAAAATGCATGTAGTCGGGCTGCAGCTCAGGGTTGCCGATACTCAACTGCAGGGGATTCGAGTTGTCGAGCACATTCTGCAGTTTGTCGACACTCGGTGGGGATGTGCGTGTGCGGTAGAACAAGCGCATGTCGCGTCCTTGCTCGAACTTCAGCCGCAGCATGGCATAGGGCATAATGTCGCCGAAGCGGCGGTGCAGTGAAGCCGGGGACGGATAGATCTGCTCGTTCTCCAGTGCGGCCCACTGGTACCCGGCACCGACCATGGCATTGATGTCGTCCTGTTCATAGCGATATCCGACACTGGCGTTCTGGGTCAGGTATCCGGTGGTGAATTCATTGCTGAGCAGGGGATCAAGTTCTTCCGCCATGCCGGCCAGCAGTGGAAGCTCCCATGTTTTTTTATCCGATTTGTCATCGTTGTAGGATGCCCGGTGTCGCAGCATGAGCTGGCCGTTGTCACCGAGTGGTTCGGTATACATGAGGCTCGTTTCGACGCCCCAGCCATTGCGCAGCAGATCGGAACGCTGGCTGGTGGTGTCGGTGAAAGGTTGCATCCCGAATGCGGCGTACTCCGAATACAACCTGTTGTCGCCGGCATTGCGGTTGTAGCTGTTTTCGACCTCGAGGGAAAAGGTTCTGCCGCGGGTTTCGAAGCGCTTCCGCCAGAGCAGTTGATTTTCGAAGGAAAGTCCGTTCAGATCGGAGGCAAAATCACTGCTGCCGCTGTTGATCATGGCGGATTCCAGGGCTGTGGATGCCGCCGTCATTTCATTCCCTTCATTCTGCTGGATCGAGAGCCGGGGACGCCAGAGAACGGAATTCAGCGTGTCGATCTTGTAGTCCAGCCGCAGGTTGAGGCGATGGTTCATGTTCTGGCTCGCGGCATCCGTCGATTCATCATAGAACTGCCCGAGGATGTCGGGGAGGATGTACTCGCGTGTCAGTCCGCTGCGCGCGTCAGTGTCGCTGAGGTTGAAGAAATAACTCCCGGAGACTTCCACTTTGTTGGCCCAGGTGTCGATATAGTTCAGTCCCACGGCATGTGTCGTGGCGATGCCGTTGTTGGTGTTGACGAGAAAATTCGACATGTCGCCGCTCGAAAAATTCGGTCGCCCCGTGGGGAGAGCGCCGCCGCTCATGGCGCGCGACATTCCGCGGCCGGGCTGACGGTTACTGCTGGATGACAGCATTACACCCAGCAGATCCTCCGATGCGAAGTTTTGTTCGTTGACGTTGTTGGTCATGGCGAGCAGCGACCAGCGCTGATCGCCGTGGAAGGCGTTGAGCACCGCGCCTGCCCGGTAGTGGTCGTCCTCCCCGTATCCACCGTACACCTTTCCGAATCGCGCATTCCGCAGCGCTTCGCGCGTGACGATGTTGATGGTCTTGATCTCGTTACCGTCATTGAAGCCGGTGAAGCGGGCCTGTTCGCTTTGCTGATCGAAGACCTGGATGCGTGAAATGATCTCCGCAGGGATGTTCCGCAGCACCGCCCGGGCGTCGTTTCCGAAGAAGGGACGACCGTCGACCAGTGTCTGTTGCACTTTTTCTCCCTGCGCTTCGACTTCTCCGTCCTTCACCGTGATGCCCGGCATCTTGCGCACCAGGTCTTCCGCCGACGCATCGGGATTGACCTTGAACGCGGATGCGATGAATTCGGTCGTATCCTCCTTGATCACCGCGATGGGCGCCTGCCCCTGCACCTCCACCGTTTCGAGAGGAATGCTCTGCTCGCGCAGTGTAATCGTCCCGACGGAAACATCCTCGCCCCGCACGCGTATGTCGCGCTGTACTGTGTGATAGCCGATGAAGCTGATGCGCAGGACATAGCGTCCGTTGCGGACATTCTCGAAGCGGAAACCCCCATCCCGTCCCGCCACCTGTCCTCCAGCGGATGTGGAGTCCGGCATGCGCAGCAAAAGGATATTGGCACCGGGGAGCGCATCACCGTTGTTTTCCTGGACGATACGCCCGTGGACGGAAGTCTCCTGAGCGGGTTTTTGTTGCGCAATTGCCTGCAAGGTGAGGGAGAACATGATCATGGAAAGAATGAGGGATTTCATTATGTGCTCAGGAAAGTCGGAGATATCAATGTGTAGACAACGGTGTCTCGCTTCGGGTTTATCCCCGTGATCCGTTTCGGTGGACGGAAACGGTGACCGATGAAATTAGGCAATTTCCGCTTCGGAACAATTGTCGGAGCGAAAGCGCTTGCGGCTTGCTCGATGCAGCTGAAAGGGTAATAATTCGCCCCCATGCATCCTGGCGCATTCTTTCTCGTACACCCGCCTGTTCATACCTGAGACACATCGGCGCATCCGCGGAGTCATCCCTCGCGAATCCCACCTTTGCCTCATCCTGCCGGTGCCCCTGCGCATCGGAGAAGAGAAACGTCCGCGAATTTCTGTCCCTGCCATAGATACCATTCCCACGGAGGATGCCATGAAGAAGATGTATGCCGTTTCTCTTCTGCTTCTGTTCCCCGTTCTGCTCCATGCGGAGTATCCGGAACCCGATGTCGTCTGCTATCGGGCCGACCTCACCTTCGATATCGCACATCAATCCATCACCGCCACGGCGGATATACTGCTGACGAATACGAGCGACGTTCCTCTGCAGTGCATCACACTCGATCTTGTCGGACTGACTGTTCTCTACGTCAAGATTGAGAACGCACCCGTGCAATATGTACATGATTTCGGTGCCCTGAAATTCTTCCCGGAGGAGCCTCTGTGCAAGGGGGACACGATTTCCGTGCGTATAGTCTACGGTGGCAAGCCCCAGTGCGGTGATGCCTGCGGTCCAAAGTTCGGTGAGGTGACGTACTGTCTCCCTGCCAGCAAAACCCTGGACTATTTTTGTACGACGACGCATTGGCTGCCGGTTCATAATTGCATTGCCGACAAGGCGACATGGGACTTGACATTCGACGTGCCGGAGGGTCTGACCGCGGCGTCCGCCGGAGTATTACTGGAGCGGACTACCGCAAATGGACGCAGCCGCAGTCGCTGGCTGGAGAACGTACCCACTGCCCCGCATTGCGTCACGTGGGCCATTGCCGATTACGTCTGCCTGCGGGATACATTGCTTGGCATTCCGGCCGAGTACTATATCCTCGCGAGGGATGCTGCTGCAGCGGAGCACTATTTCGAACCGATGGGGGAAATCCTCGGATTTTTTACCGAGCATCTCGGACCGTATCCCGTCGAGAAAATCGGTTTCTGTTGGGTGCCCGAAGGGAATTTCGGAGGACAGGGAATGATTGCCTTTTCCGCGGGAAACTGGGCGCTGCAGGCCGGGGCGGTCGAAGCGCATGAGCTGGCGCATCACTGGTTCGGAAACGGCGTCACTCCCGCGACCATTGACGACTACTGGCTGAGCGAGGGCTTCGCGACGTTCATGGAATGGATGTACCGGATCGAGAGCTATCAAGAGGGAAGCCTGGATGCGCTGGCAGCACAATACGTACCTGCATACCGTGCGCAGATTGCAGCAGGTGAGGGAGCCCTGCCGCTGTACGGATTCCGGAAGTACGTGAATGACAACTGTCCGGGAACGATCAGTTTCAAGGGGGCGCTGGTGTTGAACATGCTGCGGCATGTCATTGGAGATGAGGCGTTTTTTGCGGGACTCCGAAAGTATGTGAAGGAATACATGGGCGGAGCAGCGAATACCACCCTGTTCCGCAGTGCGATGGAGGATGTTTCAGGCCGCTCTCTCGTGCCTTTCTTCCAGCAATGGGTATTCAAGCCGGGCTGGCCGATGTATGAAGTGCGGCATCTCTGTGAGGATCCGCTGAATCCGTTCATGCTCTGTGTCCGTCAGGTGCAGGAGTCCGAGGAGTGGCCGCTGTTCTCGGTGAGCGTTGATATGGAGGTCATCACGTTCACCGGTGATACCATTCGGGTGACGCGTGACCTACCTGCCGCGGAACACTCCATGCTCACCATTGACAGCATCCCGGATGGAAAGGTGGTCGACTGGCGATTCGATCCGGATGGATGGCTGCTGAAGGAGATCACAACGGGGACGGCCGTGCGCCGGCCTCCCGCAGCCGGAGTGCTGCAGCTCGAGCCGCTGTATCCGCAGCCGCTGGGCGGTGCGAACAACAGGGGGACGCTGTCGTTCTCCCTGGCTGCACCGGGAGTGGTTCGGGCGGTTCTCCATGACGCCTTGGGCCGAAGCATCCGCGTCCTTACGGAAACACACTTCGCCGCCGGGCAGCATACCATCGCCGTAGATGCGGCGTCGCTCCCGCGTGGCTGCTATTCAGTCGTGTTCCGTACAGGAAACGACGCGCGATCGGTGCCTATCCTGGTGCAATGAGTCTGCCGTACTCAGGCGTAATCCTTCAGCATTTGCCACGCACTCCCCGTCATCCACCGGGGAGTGCGATTTTCTTTCCTGCCGGTAACACCCCGGTGTGAGGTGGAGGACGTTGCTCGGCAGGGAACCACAGACCTGGCGGCCTTGAAGTGGCTCCTCCTCCGACCGGTTCCCGGTGCAGACACTGATGAAATTTGTAAATATCGACTGAATAGTCTATGTTTAGCAATGAACATCGACCAAACAGTCAATTATTATGCAATACAATGACGGAAGAGTATCATGAGCGAATTGATCAACAACAGTGAAAGAAGGAAAACGGAACTCAAGAAACTTATTCTGCGGCTGCATGAGGGGGTGGAGCCGGATGCCGTGCGGACGGAACTGGAAAAGGTGCTCGGTGATGTGCCATACGGCGAGGTCGTGGAAGTGGAGCAGGAGCTGATCAGGGAAGGATTGCCGCAGGAGGACATCCTCAAACTCTGCGACATCCATAGTGCCGTGCTCGACGGACGTATCGATCAGAGCATGGCGAAGTTGGTGCCGCCGGGACATCCGGTGGATGTCTTCAAACACGAAAACGAAGCGCTGCAGGCCGTCACTGGTCGCATTCGCAAGCTATGCGAAGGACTGACGTCGTTCGCCGATGCGCAGGTGGATGAACGCGTCATGCAGCTTCGTGCGCTATTCAACGAACTCGGTGATGTGGACAAGCATTATCGCCGACTGGAGAATCTGCTCTTTCCGTTTCTCGAACAACGCGGCATCACCGGTCCCCCGACCGTCCTCTGGGGAAAACATGACGAGATCCGGGATCAGCTGAAGGGAGCACGCGAAGCCCTGGCTGCCGCCGGCGGCAGCACCGGAGAGGAGATCGCTGTTGTCGCGGATCTGCTGCTGTTGCCTGCCACACAGGCTATCGACGACATGGTGATCAAGGAAGAACAGATCCTTTTCCCCATGAGCATGGACCAGCTCACGGACCTCGAATGGTATGACATTCATCGTCAGACCTCCGAGATCGGCTTCTGTCTCTACGATCCGAAACTCGAATGGAAACCGAAGGGAATCGCACCTCCTCCGGAGGCGGCGGTCGATGGGGAAGCCGTCCGTATGCCGAGCGGCTCGCTGACGCCCACGGAACTGACTGCCATTCTGAATACCATGCCCTTCGACGTGACCTTCGTCGACGCGCAGGATACGGTCAAATACTTCTCCCAGGGAGCCGAGAGAATTTTCGACCGCAATCGCGCCATTCTCGGACGTGACGTGCGGCTCTGCCATCCGCCATCGAGCGTGCATATCGTCGATACCATCATCGAGGACTTCAAAAGCGGTCGGCAGGATAGTGCACCGTTCTGGATACAACTGCACGGAAAGTTTATCCACATCGAGTATTTCGCCGTCCGCGATCCGGAAGGGACGTATCTCGGAACGCTTGAAGTGTCGCAGGATCTCACCGCAAAACGGGCGCTGACTGGGGAACAGCGGCTGCTATCCTATACCGGAAAGGAGGGGTGATGCCGAGTCTCCCGATCACACCGAAAACGAAAGTTGGCGCACTGCTCGAAGCGTATCCGGAGATTGAGGAACTGCTCATCAGCATGGCTCCCGCTTTTGAAAAGTTACGCAGTCCGGTGCTGCGCCGCACGGTCGCAAAAGTGGCGACATTGCAACAGGCGGCGATGACCGGTGACGTCCCCGTCAATGAGATCGTGCGCAGGTTGCGTGAAGCGGTGGGACAGGAGGGCTCCGATTCGGGAATGGATGACTGGAAAGGGAAGATGCCGCCTCCCCCTCCACCTGATGTCAATGCTGCGAAACCGACCGAAACCGTGGATGCCGGTCCGTTCATCGACCGCGGAGAACATCCTCTGCACGAAGTCGTCGCGAAGCTGAAAGGTCTCAGGAGCGGAGAGCGGCTGCTTCTCGTCGCGCCGTTTTATCCCGCACCACTCGTCGACGCCGTGCGCCCGCTCTCCACCCGCATTTGGGCCCGTGAGGATGACGGCACCTGGCGGCTGTGGATCGAGAAGTGAGGATCGGGTTTCTGCCCACGCAGTCCCGCGGCTGACGGAGTCCCGCACTG
>JAFGKR010000073.1 GCA_016928515.1 Bacteroidota bacterium
GAACCCGCACCGAAGGGATTTGGATACGGGGCGTGCAGCAGGCAGGAAGCCGGAGGCCGGATACTGCGCTTGGGACTGCTCCCCTCGCAGAAATACGGCTCGCCCATCTGGTCATTGAAGGTGTATCCCGTCAGTTGGATGTCCGTGACGGTGAAGCACCAGTCCAGGTTGAGATCCCTCTTTGAGCCGGCCGTTTCGAGCATGACGCTGCCGGAGACGTCCGTGGTGCCGGAGACTGTGCCGCTGGTGGGACCCGTGTACGATGCATACACCACTGCGCCCTGGACAACGCCGACGTTATTCCTGATGATCATTGTGGACTGCGCGGCCGTCCTGTTGCCGGGCAGTGTCACGCGTGCTATGCTCTGCTGATCCACAAAAATGTCGGCCCCACCCGTGGAACTCACGGTGATCGGAGTCGAAGCATCGTCCGTGGCATGTGCTGCATCAGTCACAGTCAGTGTCGCCGTGTATGTTCCGGCAAGCTGATAGGTATGGGATATCGTTGCGCCGCTTCCGGTATTCCCGTCTCCGAAATCCCAGTCATAGGACATGATGCCGCCTCCCGCATCTGGATCAGACGAAGCCGAACCATCGAAATACACCGTGAGGGGAGCGTCCCCGCTCGTCGGCGTCGCGGTGAAGCTTGCAAGTGGCGGCGTCGTAGTGACAATGATGGGCAGGGAAGTCGTTCCCGTTGCATTCTTGTCATCCGTCACGGTCAATGTTGCCGTATATGTGCCGACATAGGGATAGCTATGACTCGCCGTCACGCCGGTAGCCGTATTCCCGTCACCGAAATCCCACTCGTAGGTGCTGATGGTCCCGTCCGGATCATTCGATGTGCTCCCGTCGAAGGCGACCAGCAGCGGTGCGAGTCCGTTGTCGGGGGTGGCAGTGAAGCTGGCCACAGGCGGCGTATTGCTGCTGAAATTCACCGGGAGACTTGGATCGTATGAATACCATTCGAAGCCGTTCACTGGCTCATACGCAAAAAAGAGAATTTTTCCGTTGACCTCGGTAATGTAGATCGGTCTCGACGCTCCCTGCGGATTGATGTCGACGAGCTTGTAGGTGCCGCTGACCGTTCCGTCGCTGCGGAAGAGCTCGTATCCGTTTCCATCATCCGCACCGAAGTATACAATCCCATTGTAGGAAGTCATAACCAACATGTATTCTTCATCCGAACAGCGATACTCATAGGGAGTGAATCTCGTGAACCGGGGATTGGAACTGCCCGAGGTATTGATGTCTGTGACCATCGTCGTTCCAGCCTCCGTACCGTCACTGATCCACAGTTCATGGCCATGCACTCCATCGTCGGCGCTGAAGAACAGCCGCTCTCCCGCCGCAGTATTTACTGTCGTGATCCATCGCGGTGCAGAATTCCCCGTCGGATTGATGTCCTTCACGCGAACTGTTCCGGATGACGTTCCGTCAGATCTCCAGAGCTCAAATCCATGGAGTTCATCGTATGCCGAAAAGTAGAGCACACCGTCCATCTCCGCGAACATACAGGGCCATGAACTCCCAGCACCTGGATTGATATCCGCAACCATGAACGTCCCGGCCACGGTTCCGTCACTCATCCAGAGCTCATCTCCATTCGAACCGTCGCCAAAACGAGCGAAGTATTTCCCATTCATGATAAACGGACGATACGTAAATGCGTCCCAATATGCCGGTATGGCCTGATTTGTGCTTGTCACGCAGGATCCTGTTCCTGGACAAATGTCCTTCAGGAGAGATGTTCCACTGCTGCTGCCATCTGAGATCCACAGGTCCGCATTTTTAATGAACAGTTGCGTCCCAACCGGAGCGAGATCCCTGAGTCCGTCGGTCACTGATGCTGCAATGCCTGTGCCTTTTACCGTACCATCCGTGACCATCAGGTTGAACACATTCGGTACAGCGTTCTTCCGCGTATATATATGCTTGAAGTACACGAGTCCGTTGAAGGATTCGAAATCGAATTCGACCTCGGAATAAAACAGGTTTCGTCCGAGGTCAATCAAGCGAAAGGTCCCTGCGGATGTGCCATCTGACCTCCATGGATCGTCATGGTTATTCGCGTTTAAATCAGACCCCGTAAAATACACGAGGTTGCCGATGCAGGTGATTCCTCCTTTTATCATGACATCTGCATAGCGACTTGTTCCTGCGGGCGTCCCGTCCGTACGCCACAGACACCCGTGGAACTTGCTGGCATCATAGGGATCGAGTTCGGGGGGCTGCGTCCCGTCATACATCTTGAAGTACATATACCCATTGCTTACCGCTCGCGACATCCAGGTGTGGGAAGTGTCACTGTTCCCGGGATCAATGGGACCGAGCATGACCGGATTGGGCGTGGTTTGCGCAAATGCCACTGCCGAAAGCAGCACGGTCGTCAGGATCATTGTCCATAGCGTTTTCATCGTTCTCCTCCTTCATGTAGTAATGGCTCGTGCATCCGTATATGGATGAATGGATGAAATCCGTTGAATGATGGCCATGTCAGGATGTCGCAGAATTTTCGCATTGTATTCCTGTCCCGATCGAAGCACCGGAGAGACATCGCTGTCCGGGCATCGCGGAGCACTTACCGCGCACACTTTTACCGAATCATGTGCAATGAAGGTGCACACCGGGAAACCTGATTGTGACTACTATGAGAGTAGAAAGGAGGGCGAACAGGCACAATAGGAGGTCATGCCCAATTCCATGGGAAGGAGTTCCCATTTTGCCTGTGCGAAGGGATTTGTTACGAATGCACGATGGCTCGGAGATCAGCGCTCGAAGCTGCGCACGATCTATGAAAAATGCGTCGTCTCCCCCGGCGGACCGAGACACACGCTGCGGCATCAGGCATTGAGGTCCCGCCGAACAGGAACCGTTTCGTCACGGGTATGGTGCAGGAATCCTGCGTGAGAGACCTCAGTTGTGTCGGGAATCGGTTCGGCCATCTGTCGGGTATAGCTCCGACGATATACCGGATATTCTGCTGTCCCGCAGAGCATGCTCGTTTATGGCGATCATGTATGCAATGACAAAACACGAAGGGCAAGAGAGACTCGCCCTTCGTGTAGACAGTGCAATCAATAGCTTATCGCACCAACACCATCTTCCGTACAAACATACCGTCAGGAGTCTCGAGACGGTAGAAATACACCCCTGACGGGATGGACCTTGCATCATATCGGACTGTATTCAGTCCACTCTGCATGACGGCATGATCGAGCAGACGTATCAATTCCCTCCCCAGCGCATCGGTGACGATCAGCGACACCGTCATCGAACGCGGAAGATCGAAGCGAATCGTGCTGGACGGATTGAAGGGATTCGGGTAGTTCTGATGCAGAATGCAGGATGCAGGAAGGGGAGGTTGCTGCTCTACACCCGTCGTTGACTGTGGCACCGCCAGCGTCAGGCGATCGACGAACACCCGACCGGCAGTCTGCATCCTGAAACTGACCGTCACCTGCCTGATGCCGCTGTCGATGTCCGCATCCAGGCTGTCCCGTACCGCGCCGTCCGGCTGCAGCGTGGCGAAACTGTAGACGGGATTCCCCACGACAGTGAGCCCGCTGCTCAGGAAGCCCAGCGTCGCTGTGGGAATGTCCGCATCCGCGCCGCCGACGTTCTTGACGTCAAATCGGATGCGGCAGCGTTTGGGACCACCGGCTTCGTCGCGCACGATGTCGGCCGATTCGATCGAGAGCACCGGGAGCACCCTGATGCTGCCCGCGGCGCTGATGAGGTCCGCCAGCCTGCCTCCCACGTTTTCGAACGGACCGATGATGGAGTCGATCTCCGCAACCAGGCTCACCTGTTTTTGCGACGTTGGAGTGCGTATGTAGTCCGCCAAGGCGACCGAGAGCACCGCGCGGCGTGTCTTCAACAGCTGCATGCGGGCAAGCGTGTAATAGTAGTCACTCCGCAGAGCTTCATCCCCGTACAGGGCCGCGCGGTCCACTCCCAGTAGTGGCCGCTGCAATGATGTAATTTCCGCAACCATCTCCCGGCCGCTACGGCGCAGCGCATCGAACTCATCCGAGATATATTGCGTATCACCTTCCTGCACTTCCGCGCGCAGTTCCTGCAGCCTCACGAAGTCCGCATCGATGACGGGATTGTTCACCGGAACGGCTGCTTTCCGGAATATCACCAGGGGATTCTCACCCTGCACGATACCGCCCTGCGTGGGATCGAATATCGCCTCGCCGGCGCTCGCCAGAGCTGACGGCACCGATCCAAGTCCCGGGACAGCATCCGGCGAGGTCATGTACAGGAAACGCTGCGTGGGAATGACCGCATCGGCGAGCGCGGCGTACATATTGTCAGTGAGCGGCGTACGCAATCCTGTCAACCGCAGGAGAAAGATTGCAGCATCCGCACCCGCCGATTGTTCAATCGCATAGGCTTTATCGAGGTTGCTGCCGATTCGATAGTAATCGCCAAACGCCGCGCTGAGCGCATCAATATCCACGCGCAGACTTGCTAGAATTGCATCACGTTTCGCTTCCGCCTCCGACTGCGTGCCCGCAAAGTCCAGTTGCTCTGTCCGATGCGCATATTCCGCGATCAGTGGCTGCGTGACGCGGAGGTAGTAGCGCCCCAAGAGGTGCTCCTGCCAGTAATCGGTGAGAGAGAGCATGAGTCCGGAGGTGACATCCTGCACCTCTCCCCTGCTACGGATGATGTCATCGGTCAGCATCGTGAGTTCACCGCCCTGATCCGCGCTCATGAGCGCGAGCAGCTGGCATGTGTTGTCGCTGAGCGCGAGGATCAGGTCTTCCATCGCTGCGTCCACATTGGGTTCCTCCGCCGGGAGAAAGTCGCGCTCCTCTTTCCAGGCAAGCGCAAGGGCCAGCAAATTCTTGGTCGCGATGGCGGGAATGCGCCCACATTGACTGCCGAGATCACGCATGCCCGTCACAGGTGGGCTGGCCTGATCGTCGCCCCAGCTGTCCAGCAGGGCCTCCTCGAACAGGGTATAACGCTCCATGGCCTTGGTGGCCTGCACGGGATCCGATGCGCCGGTCGTACTCCATTCGGTGATCAGGTTTGTTGCGGCGGATTCGTCATAGCCGCGGGCATAGTCGCCGAGCAGGCTGCGCAGTGCACGCATCTCTGTGCCACCTTCGGGGATAAGCGTTTCCGCCTTTCCTATCACCTGCTGCTTGGCCTCGATCGCAGCACGGAGTTCGGGAGTGAGAACCTCCTTCTGCGTGGTCGCACTCACCGTGTCGGTCCAGGCCGAGAAGCCGAAGCTGTTGTAGGACCGCAGCCGGTAGAAATAGGTTGTGCCAGGAGCAAGTTCGGTATCGAGATACTGCCGACTTCCCTGCGCCGGTTCCGGCGTCACCATGGTAAAGTCCCCCTCGGCGCCGGAAAGGGATCGCTGTAGTTCGAAACCATCCTCGTTCGAGGGATCGGGCATTTCCCAAGTGATCCTGATTTCTGTTTCACCGAGCGCGACAGCGGTGAGATTGAACGGACGGAAGGGATCATCAGAACCCTGCGTGGTGGCGCATTCGATCGTACTGTATCCAGAAACTCCTGACAGGTTCACCGCTCTGATCCGGAAGCAATATTCCGTCTCAGGATCGAGCCCCGCAACCGTATACGCACGGTCCCTGCCAGCTGCATCGGGTGAGATGCGGGAGAAATCGTTCTCATCACCCGTGAGGGACTGTTCGATTTCGAAAGATATAGCGTACGACGGGGAGGGCATCACCCAGGTGAGCGTGATCGACGTCGGACCGTCCGCCTCGGCACGCAGGCCGAAGGGTATGTCAGGAACGGGCATGGGATACGTGACCGCCGTATCCTCTACCCACACGGAAGTGCCGACGTCGTTGACCGCCCTGGCGCGGTACCAGTACACCGTCGATGCCTGAAGGTGCTCATCCTTGAGATCGCCGTCACCCGGTCCCGCGGTATGGACGATCTCCCAGTCTATGACTGCAGTCTTCCGCTCGATCTCATACCCTTCCTCGTTTTCCGATCCGCGAAGCCATGTCATGGCCACGGTCTGGTGATCCGTCGCGATACAGGTGAATTCCAGCGGTGCGGCGGGTTTCGTTTTGGTTAGTACTTCCACGACATTCGACCATGAGGATGCGGCGTTCGTCCCGATCGCGCGCACACGAAAGCGGTAATGTGTACGAGGGACCAGACCCTGCAGCCCGTGCTTCTCCGCATTGGCACCAAGCGTCGCGACGAGACTCCATCCACCGGATTCATGCTGCTCCTGCACCTCGTAATTTTCCTCGCCGTCGGCATGGTCCTCCCATTGAAGCAGAACTTCTGTTTCTGAGAGCACCTCGGCGGTGAGATTTGTCGGTGCCTGCAGGAACATCCATGTGGTCGCCATAGCCTCGTTGGATGCAGGCGAAGCGATGATACCCTCTACCGCTTTCAGACGAAATGTATATGTGGTGCTGGGCTGCAGTCCCAGCACGACGTGTGAAGTCGCATTCGCGGCGGCGGCGGCAACTTCATCCCAGACACCCGTGCTCTGCTTGATTTCCACGATGAAACCGGACTCGTTGGTCGATCTGTCCTCCCACGAGAGCTGCACCGCGTCCGAGGACACCGCCTCCGCCTGCAGATCCGTCGGGGCCGGGAATGGAGGTGTGACCGCCGAGGCAACGTTCGTGGGATCGGACTCGTACTTCCAATTCGCCGCACGCACACGGAAACTGTGCTCCGTTTCCGGCTGCAGGTTGACCACGATATGCGAGGTGATATTCGTAAAGGCCGTGTCTACCGGTACCCACATTCCGGGATTGCTTTCCTTCTCGATAACGAACCGCGTTTCGTAATTGGAGTTATCCACCCAGATGAGCTGAACTCTTGTAGGGGAGACAGCGGTCGCCGTCAGATTCGACGGAGGATCGGGCTTCACCGCGCGTAATCCCCAACGTACGATATTCTGCTTCAGCGCCATACCCGCCTTGCCGACCACCACCGGTGCGTTCGTCGCGAATCCGCCTCCGAATCCGACCGGTGCGGAAAAATAGAGTTGCCCATATCCTTTCTGCACGTATTTGATGCTGAACGTCTGATCTCTGTCGATGTGCACGCTTCTTTCGCTGGTGCATCCTCCCCAGGATTGGCAGTACGTACTGTTCGTTGGTTGATGCTTCCATCCGGGTGTGATCAGCAGATGCCAGCTCTCTATGGCAACTTCGTCCGGTATCGATTCAATCCTCACACCTGATCCACCGGTAGGAGTCAGGATTTCCCAGAGGATCTGGTCGTCGTCGTCCGGAGGAGTGGGCGGATCCCATGTCGTGATCCCGTCGAAAATCTCATGCTGCGTGATCGGAGCGACAAAGGCGCACCTGTCCAAGACGACAGGTAAAAAATGCTTTGAACTGACGGTTCCCCAGCCGAGATATGCGGCCAGGTAACTGCCGTAATTCTCCACCATGAGCGTGACGCCGGCTGTTTCCACCGCATCCCGGATTTCCGACAATACAGCACCATTGTCGTAGCTCGCAGGTTCGGAACCTGTTCGGAAAATGATAAGGGGATAATCCGCGGCATTCAGCGTGGATAATCCAATGGCATCGGTCACGTCATACACGAAACCCTGTGTGCTGAGAAATGTCGTAACCTTCTGTTCCTCGGTATCGAGCGCCGAAGCATTCTGCGTGAGCACGAGAATGGGTGCGGCAGGCATTCCATCGACACCCGAGCCGGAATTGTGCTGGTGCGCGGCTGACTGCGGCTGCGCGTACACGCGGCTGAAGAGCAGCACCATTGCACAAAAAGCAACGGTCACAATTCTCCTGGTCATGATTTCCTCCTACTATTCGTTACAGATTCCTCATTCTTTCCGTTGCACTATGTTTTCTCAACTGGACTGACCTGCATAGAAGCCTCTCATTGTCGTCTGCGAGCAGGAGGTTCACCTACCGTCCAACCATTCGTGCTTTGACTGGAACATGGTCAATCGACACCGCTGCCACAATGCGTAGTCCTGCGCAATTTTGGGCGTAGTTCTACTCTATTTTCGGAGTAGTCCTACTATACAGCATAATGCACCTGCTTTCCTATCCCCGTCCAGTCATGCAGGTCACCCCTTCTCATCGATATAGAGACTGTCGGCACACTCGAAACGCATCCAGATGCGAGCTGTATCACCTCCCGGAGCGATGATAAACTCGTACTTGAACTCAGCTTGACCTGCGGCATGGTACACGAGATCGATCTCCTCGTTGATGGACACGGAAAGGCATCTGCTGACCTCTCCCGCGGAACAGTCCGGTGTTCGAACGGATCCGCTCCGACCCTGCCAATCGACCTGTAAGAAATGGCTGCCAGTATGCGGCCGATACGCTGGACGGCCAAGAATTGACCGACTCGATACTTGCTCGTGATTCCAAAAAAATAGGATCCCGGAATCCTTGCGAGCGATTCATGTGCTCCTCCTGTGAAAATCCTTCCAACTATGTCTGATTGGGATGCGCCAGATTATACGATTTTATTTTCCTGAATTCAAGCATTGCAGATACCGTCATAGGGGCGGGGTTTACCACCCACCGGGGAACCGATGGTCCAGGAGTATACGTGTGACGCAAAATGTGAGCTATCCCCTACAAACGCATCAGTACTTCTACCCTTTTCGCCAGGGAAGTTCCACCCGTTTTTCCCTCCGAGCATTGATTCACGCAGCCGCCAGCAGCTTTCTCAGCTGCTCCAGCTCGTGCAAAATAAGAATCATCTCGACAGGCGGATCCATAAAAAAGTTGCGGAATGAGGCTATGAAGTCCCGCACAAAGAGAGTCCCGCAGTGCGGGACTTTCAATTTGCGCTACGCCGATGTTCGCCGCTGGCGAACGGAGGCGGGCGGTACCATCCTTCGCAAGCCGTTTCCCCCCGTGGAAACGGCTTGTTTCGTTTCCTGCGCCATCCCCATACGTGCAGTAGTCGCAAAGGATTCCCGGTAATTCGGATAAATCTGTCCGTCTCTCCAGACCGAGTTCGATGTGATGAAATCGAGGATGCGATGTTTCGTGTGCATATCCGCTCTCACGTACTCCACCACAACGGTTCAAGGTATCGCAGCATCCAATGGGGGTTCTGATTCCAGGGATGGAAAAGACAATATCGAAATGAGCAGTGCAGTAATACCAAAAAAATCGTGTACTGGTACCCAGGGAATCGTGTGATGGTACTCATTGAACCGTGACCGGGGATTCTATTGATTGCTATCGGTCATCACCTTGGAATCCACGGATCACATCAGATCCTTTACTCACGTTCTATTACAAGCTCCATGGAGGAAACATGAAAGCCTTCACCTCTGCCCTGCTCCCCGTTGTCTTCCTCTGCGTCGTCGCCTCCGCTCATTCGGCAGCGACGTTTACACCGGACAGCAACCCCGCAGTGACCAGCATTGCCGCCCTTCCGTTCGCCAGTATGACATCGGAATCCATCGCGTCAACCGGGATACTTCGCGAGAAGCATTCGACCAGAGCAGACGCTCCCTCCCGCACCGAGGACCCGCGGCGCACAGCCGGACTGATGCAGCAGTCCGGCATCCGTTTCATCGAAAACCGCGGACAGATCGCCGGCACCGATGGCCGTGTTCGCACAGAC
>JAFGKR010000349.1 GCA_016928515.1 Bacteroidota bacterium
CCGTCACCCTGAGCCGTTTCTTTCCGTCACCCTGAGCCGTTTCTTTCCGTCACCCTGAGCCGTTTCTTTCCGTCACCCTGATGCCTCGCGAGAATTCTCTCCTGCGCGCCGGGCTTCCCATGCGAAGAGCAGGAAGCGTTCTTCCTCCCCCTGCAGCGGCAGGATGCGGCATCGGGTGATGAGGGTGCGGTCCGCTGCCGCGGAGAAATGCAGTGTGAACACATCTGCTGCCGAGTCTTCCGTCCGGACCGGTTCGCAGAGCGAGCAGATGGTGCGGAGATCGTCCGGCCGGGGGAGGAAAGAACGCAGATTACAACGCCCGATCTCTTCCGGTGTGGTACCGAGGCGAGCTGCCGTGTCCGGATCCGCAGAGCGGATGTTGAGATACGTGTCGAGCACGAGCACCAGAGGACGTAGATCAGCGGCCTTCATGCGCTGGAGCATCCCGGTCAATGCGTCGACGAGGTCGGCATTCTCTTCGATGCCGACGTGATCACGCATGCTCCGAATCTCATCGGCATCCGCGCGTTCCTCGATGAAGCGTGTCAGCTTGGCGAGGGGGAGGGTGGCAGAGCCTGCCGTCCAGACGGCGAACAGCCCGGCAATACCGATCAGGGCGAGCAGTGCGGGGATGAGAACGATGGGATTCCGGATGAGATACAGATGCACGTTGTCCGCGAACAGGTAATCTACAAGGATGAGGGCGGCCACGAAGCAGAGAAGCACCGTGAGGAGATGAGAGAGAAAAATCCGGTGGAACAGAGCCGGGTGTTTGCGGGGCAGGGGCATGTCAGTCCTTCACCAGCCTTCCGATGTTTTTCTGTGCGCCCATGAGAATGAGAACGTCATGTTCTTCAATTCGTGTCTCCGGCATCGGCACACCGATGATCTTCTCCGCTCCTTCCTTCCCTTGCTTTTCGATGCGTCGCTTGATTGTGATCAGGTTGACATTGTGTTCATGCCGCAGATCCAGTTCCTTCAAGGTGCGGCCGACCATGAATGGCGGTGCGTTGACCTGGATGATGCTGTATTCGTCCGTGAGCGGGATTGTTTCGATGATGCTGGTCGTGATCAGTGTCGTGGCAAGCCGCTCGGCCATATCCAGATCGGGAGCGACGATGCGGTGCACACCGACGCTGCGGAAAATGCGTGTATGGATAGGGGAGGTCGACTTGACGATGAGATTGCGGCAGCCGAATTCCAGCAACAGGACACAGGTGAGCAGGGCGTTTTCGAAATCCTCGCCGATGGAGACGATGACGGCGTCAAGATCCTCGAGCCCCTGATTTCTCAGTGTCTTCTCATCGGTCGCATCGAGACGCACCGCGTAGGCGACCTCGTCCTTGATCTCCTCGATTTTGCTGAGGGTGTTGTCGATTGCGATGACTTCGGCTCCGTTGCGTGTCAGTTCCCGGGCCAGATTCGTGCCGAAGTATCCGAGACCGATGACGGCGAATCTTTTTACCATGGTTTGCTCCGAATTATCCGACGATGATCTGTTCAGTGGGATAGTCGTACCGGCTGAGCGCTACACGGCGGGTCAGTGCCATCATCATGGTCAACGTCCCGACACGACCGATCAACATCGTAAAGATAAGGACGATTTTGCTCGGATCGGATAATCCGAATGTGATGCCGCGGGACAGCCCGACCGTTGCCGCCGCGGAGAAACACTCGAAAATGAGATCCAGCAGCGCGAAGGGTTCGAACAGGCTGAGGAAAAAGATGGACAGCACGACGAGAGCCAGTCCGAAGAGAAGAGCCGCATAGGCACGTTCCACCGTGGTGGTGAGCACGCGCCGGTGAGCAATCTCCACTGTGGGTTTGCCGCGGATATAATTGATGGCGGACAGGAACACGAGCGAAGCGGTCGTGGTTTTTATGCCGCCGCCCGTGGAACCGGGGGAAGCGCCAATGAACATGAGCACGATGAATAGCAGCGAGGTGGGGACAGTCATCGCCCCGGTGTCGGTGGTGTTGAAGCCTGCGGTTCGTGTCGTCACCGATTGAAAAAAGGACGCCAGGATTTTATCCGTCCACCGTAGTCCTTCAAGTGATGCATGGTATTCCAGGAGGAAAAAAAGAACTGCTCCCGTGGCGATGAGAATGCCACTGGTGGATAGCACCAGCCGCGTGTGCGCCGCGAGGCGATAGCGGAGGCGGTTTTCCGGACGGCCCCACGGGCGCACGGAGGCGATATTGACGATGACGATGAAGCCCAGGCCGCCGAGAATGATGAGCGAGGCAACGATCAGGTTGACCCGTACGTTCATTGCGGCACCCGATACGGCAAGGTTCTCCGTGAACAATGAGAAGCCCGCGTTGCAGAAGGAGGACACGGAGTGGAAGATGGAGCTGAAGATTTTCGCTCGCTCCGATGTGAACGCGACATCCCCCCACGATGCGTAGAGCAGCACTGCACCAATGGCTTCGATGATCAGGGTGACGAGGACGATATTCCGCAGCGTGCCGCGGACCTGACCGAGGTTTTCCCGGCTGAGAAATTCCTGCATCAGGACGCGCTCCTTGATACTGAGGCGGCCGCTGAAAATGGCGAAAAACGTTGTGAACGTCATCAATCCCAGCCCACCGACCTGGATGAGGAACAGAAGAATGATCTGACCGAAGGACGTGAATGCTGTCCCCGTATCGACAACGATCAGTCCGGTGACACATACCGCGCTGGTCGATGTGAACAGGGCATCGACCACGGAGATCCCATCGACGGTCGCGCGTGGAAGCAGCAACGCGAGAGAGCCGAGCAGGATAACCAGGACGAAACTCGCGATGAACAGGCGTGCCGGTTGTATGCGGAGACTGGACAGGCGGCGGCTGAATCGCACAGCAGTGAAGAGGATATCGAGGAGGATGATGCTTTGTGCGATGATGATATAGATTGAACTGAGACTGCCCAGGCGCCACCGCCGTACGACATCGTGGAAGACGTCACCGGTGAACGGATACAGACCGACGGAGATGAGCAGAAATGCGGTCAGGAGATACTCGAAGCGCCGTTCGAGGAGATAGTTTTTGCGGTGCGGAGCGATGAGCAGTTTGACTGCCTGTTGCAGCATGAAGACAAGCAGCACCAGGACATCGACCGCCTGAAAGATCTCTTGATATGCAGGGGGGAAATAGAACCCGTACTCGAGGACAAGCGAGAGCAGGGCCAGCAGTAGAAGCAGCAGCATCACCTTGTTGATGCGCATGCTCGTTTCCTGGAATGTTGCCGGTGGCTGCTGAAGTTTGGGGAGTAATCGCATGTGCAATCCGGATAATTAAATGAAGCTAGAAAACCGGCGAGAAATGTGCAACAGGCGGATGCGGAGGTTTGATTCTGTGTCACTCCCTTCGTAGTTTTGATGCGAGCAACGGAGATTCGTACCCGTGATATTCCGATTATTCCATCGATGAACGATCTCATCAGGAGCATATCAGGAATCCGGGGCGTGGTCGGCGCATCACTGATCCCGGAAACGGTCGCCACCTACGCTTCCGCATTCGCCGTCTGGTGCGACGGGGGACCCGTCGTGCTGGGATACGACGGTAGGCCGCATGGACACATCCTCAGTGACGTGGCGCGCGCTGCGCTGCAGTGCAGCGGCGTGGACGTTCTGGAACTGGGGATGGTGCCCACTCCCACGGTGCAACTGATGACCGAACACAGCGAGGCGCGTGGTGGTATCGCCGTGACCGCAAGCCATAATCCCGCGCAATGGAACGGACTGAAGTTTCTCGGTTCTGATGGTGTGTTTCTCGATGCGGAGCAGAATTCAGCGCTGTTTGCGCTGGCAGATGCGGGCGAGCGTCTCAGGACGGAATGGAATGCACTCGGTGCGCTTCTTCCAGTGGAGGACGCCGTTCAGCAGCACATCGAGCGCGTGCTCGCCATTCCGTTCCTCGACCTTCCCGCGATTCGCTCCCGTCGATTGCGCGTCGCCGTCGATGCGGTGAATGCCTCCGGAAGCATCGCCATCCCGCGTCTGCTTGAGGAACTCGGTTGCGAAGTGATCCGTGTTGCCTGCGACGGAAGCGGGATATTCCCTCATACCCCCGAACCGCTGCCGGAGAACCTCGGTTCGCTCGGCGAAGCGGTGCGTGCGCATGGTGCCGATCTGGGCATCGCCGTCGATCCCGACGCGGATCGCATTGTCCTGTTCACCGAGCTCGGCGAGCCGTTCGGGGAGGAATATTCCGTGACGACGGCAGTGTACAGCGTGCTTTCCAGTCTTGAGAGATCGTCATCCCACAGCGTTGCGGTGAATCTTTCCACGACGCGTGCGGTCGACGACGTCGCAGCGCTGTTTGGTGCAGCCGTGCATCGCTCCCCGGTTGGGGAAATCAATGTCGTGCGTGCGATGAAAGATCATGGATCGGTTGTCGGCGGGGAGGGATCCGGCGGTGTCATCCTTCCACAGGTGCATGCCGGTCGGGATTCACTTGTCGGTACCGCCCTGATATTGCATGCGCTCGCGCAGCATGGCGGAACTTCCGCATCGTTTCGGCGCATGCTGCCGGACTATGTGATTCGCAAGTTCCGGTATTCCGCAGAAGGGCTGGACAGCGCTGCCGTGACTGCCCGTGCAGCGGAGCGCTTCGCGGCCGAACGCATCAACACGGAAGACGGAGTGCGCATCGATTTCGTCGACGGGTGGGTTCATCTGCGCAGTTCGAACACGGAACCGATCATACGCATCATCGCGGAGGCTCGCGATGATGACGCTGCCTTCCGGCTCGCACAGACGGTGACTGACGAGGTGTTCCCCGGCACAGCGCACCCGCTGTAATCCTCGAATGCAATTCTTCATTCATACAGACTATGAGAGTATAGCTCCATGACAACTATCATCGATGTACTGGCAAGAGAGATTCTGGATTCCCGCGGGAATCCGACCGTGGAAGTGGAAGTCGAACTCGAAAGCGGCGTCCGCGGACGCGCGGCGGTGCCCAGCGGGGCGTCCACCGGCGAGCGCGAAGCCGTGGAAATGCGTGATGATGACGCGGAGCGCTACAACGGGAAAGGCGTTTTGAACGCAGTCGAGAATGTGAACGACCAGCTGGCCGATGAGTTGATCGGCTGGGATGCCTTCGACCAGGTGGGCGTCGACAATTACATGATCGAGCTCGACGGCACACCGAACAAGTCCCGCCTCGGCGCGAACGCCATTCTGGGCGTGTCGCTCGCCATCGCCCGCGCGGCGGCGGAGACGCTCGACATGCCGTTGTACCGCTATATTGGAGGCACGAACGCGAAAAGCCTGCCCGTTCCGCAGATGAACATTCTCAACGGGGGCAAGCATGCCGACAACACCGTCGATTTCCAGGAGTTCATGATCGTTCCCTACGGCGCGCCGACATTCGGCGAGGCGCTGCGCTGCGGTGCGGAAATTTTCCATGCATTGAAAAAAGTACTCAGTGACGCAGGCCTCAACACCTCTGTTGGTGACGAAGGAGGCTTTGCCCCGAGTCTCAAAAGCAATGAGGAGGCCATACAATACATCCTCAAAGCGATGGAGATGGCGAAGTACACGCCGGAGGACTGTTACATCGCCCTCGACGTCGCCGCGAGCGAAATGTACGAGAAGCAGGAAGACGGATCGGCGATGTACCGTTTCTTCAAGTCCGACAGGAGTCTGAAATCCGCCGATGAAATGATCGAAATGTATGCGCAGCTCGTCGAAAAATATCCCATCATCTCGCTCGAGGACGGACTCGGCGAGAACGACTGGGACGGCTGGAAAAAGCTGACCGACCGTCTCGGCGGGCGTTGCCAGATCGTCGGCGACGATATCTTCGTCACCAACACGGCGATTTTCGCCGACGGCATCAACCAGGGAATCGCCAACAGCATTCTCATCAAGGTCAATCAGATCGGGACGCTGACCGAGACGCTCGATGCCATCGAGATGGCCAAGCGTGCACGGTATACATCGGTGATCAGTCATCGCTCGGGCGAAACCGAAGACGCCACGATCGCGGATATCGCTGTCGCCACCAATGCCGGTCAGATCAAGACCGGTTCGGCTTCGCGCTCCGACCGCATCGCCAAGTACAATCAGCTCCTGCGCATCGAGGAGGAACTCGACACCAACGGACTGTTCTCCGGCGTCGCCGCTTTCAACGTGGCGCGCTGAACCGACGACAGGGAACGACCGTGAACATTCTTGTCGCTCCCGGCTCCTTCAAGGGATCGTTGACGGCTGTTCGGGCCGCCGAAGTCATCGTTGCGACGATCGCGGAGATGGAGCCGGCGGCCCGATGCATTCAGCTCCCGCAGGCGGACGGAGGTGACGGTACCGTGGAAGTGCTTGCCCGTGCATTGAGAACGCGCATTCGGCATACGACGGTGCATGATCCCATGGGGCGCCCGGTGAAAGCGTCCTGGCTGAAGCTGTCGAAGCATCGCGCGCTCATCGAATCCGCGTCCTGCATCGGCTGGCGCCTGCTGTCGGAGGAAGAACGGCGTCCGTCCAGATTGCGCAGTACCGGTCTGGGCCGGCTGGTCGCGGAGATTGCGGAGCAGGGATACACCGATATCGTGATCGGACTTGGAGGAACGGCGACGAACGATGCCGGACTGGGATTTGCCGAGGGACTTGGCTGTATGTTGGAATACGAAAGAGAGCCAGGTACCGATGTGCTGCAGGCGATGCGGACGGTGAGGGCGATTCGTCCTGCTTCGCTCTGCAACTCTCTGAACGTGACCGCGCTGGTGGACGTTCGCAATCCACTTTGCGGGATCACGGGCGCGACGGTCGTGTATGGTCCGCAGAAGGGTGTAATACCCGCGCAACTCGACGCTTTCGATCGCGCCATCGCGCATTTCGCCGGCATCGTCCGTCGGGATGTGCGTCATGTCAATACCGGGGCTCCGGGCATGGGAGCAGCTGGGGGACTCGGCTTCGCCTGCGCGGCGTTCTGCGGCGCGCCTTTGCGTTCCGGTTCCGCGTTCGTCCGTCATGCAAGTGGATTCACGAAAGCGGTTGCGAACGCGGACCTGGTGATCACGGGTGAAGGTCGTATCGATGGTCAGACACGGGAGGGAAAAACGATCTCCGGCATTATCGAGGATGCGAACGCGCACGGGGTACCGGTAGTGGCCGTTGCGGGAAGCGTCGCGGGGCCACCGGAAGCGATCGCTGCCACGCTCGGGCTCACGCGCATCATTCCTGTGCTCCCTCAGGAGATGAGCGTGGAGGAGGGCATGCGCGACGCGGAGACGTTGCTCGCCGTGGCGGTTCGTGATTCCTGGCCACGGATTTCGTCCGCACTCTGATTTTTCCGTACTTTCTCTTCTGGAACCGTATCATCAACACAGGGTTTGACATGGCTGCAATCACGTTTGGCACCGATGGATGGCGTGCCGTCATCGCCGAGGATTACACATTCGACAATGTCCGCAGAGTTGCACTCGCCTTCGCGCGTCATTACCGGCGGCATCCGAAGATCGCGAACGGCGTGGTGGTCGGCGGCGATGCACGCTTCGGCTCGCAGGATTTCGCGGCCGCGGCGGCGCAGGTGATCGCCGGCCAGGGGATCACCGTGTGGCTCGCGAAAGGTGTTGTCTCCACACCGATGCTCTCACTCGGTATTCTCAAGAAGAAAGCCGCGGCGGGCGTCATGATCACCGCAAGTCACAATCCCCCCGAATGGAACGGTTTCAAGATCAAAGGGGATTTCGGCGGCTCCGTGCTGATGAAGGACATCAAGAACGTTGAAGCCGCGGTTCAGAATATCGTCGCGAAGGGCACGTTGCCGAAACTGCGTTCGATGGCGGATCTCCGCGGGGAAAAACTGATTCGTGACATTGACCTGCACAAACCGTACATCACCGACATCAGGAAAAAAGTCGATCTGGGAGCGATAGAACGTTCGAAAATGAAGATTGCGTATGACGTGATGTACGGGGCGTCGTACGGGGTGATGGAGCATCTGCTGCCGTCGGTGGACTGTCTGCACGACGAGCACAATCCCGGTTTCAAGGGCACCCCGCCGGAGCCGCTGGCGAAGAATCTTCCCGATTTCATCGAGATGGTGAAGGGCGGGAAGTACGACATCGGTCTCGTGACCGATGGCGATTCGGATCGTTTCGGTTGCGTGGACGAAAACGGCAATTACATCAGCACGCAGCTCCTGATTCCCATCCTCCTGAAATACCTGTACGAGGATCTCGGCAAGAGTGGCGCTGTAGTGAAGACCGTATCCGTCACCGACATCGTTTCCCGCATGTGTGAGAAGTACGGACTGAAGCTGTACGAACGTCCGGTGGGTTTCAAGTACGTTACCGAGTTGATGCTCACGGAGAACGTGCTCATCGGCGGAGAGGAAAGCGGCGGCGTGGGGACGTCGCTGCACATCCCCGAGCGCGACGGCATTTTCAACAACCTGCTGCTCTGCGAGTATCTCGCGAAGAAAAAGCTCACGCTCGGAGAGGCGGTGGAGAAGATCTTCCAGGAATTCGGTCGCGTGTGGTACGACCGCATTGATTTCCGCACCACCGAAAAGAACAAGAAAGCGATTCTGTCCGCCTGTGACAAGGGCATTGCGAAACTCGGTTCGTACGCGGTGACGGGCGTGGAGACGACGGACGGATACAAATTCCGCGTCGACGGCGGATGGCTGCTGATCCGCGCCTCGGGCACCGAGCCGATTCTGCGTTTCTATGCCGAGGCCGATTCCGCGCGCAAGATGAAGGCGCTGCTGAATGCGGCGATGAAGCTGGGGAAGTAGCGTACCCGTTTCACGCGCCATCGGCGGGAATGTCATCGGCGGGAATGCCATCGGCGGGAATGTCATCGGCGGGAATGCCATCGGCGAAATGCCATCGGCGGAACGCCATCGGCGGGAATCGGTAAGCAATGTGAACAGGCAACAAGCATATAGCGGGGCCGTTGCGGTGCTGCTGTTCCTGGCGGGCATCGTCGCCGTGTGTCCGGCGCAGACATGCCCCGCCGACACGCCGCAGCTTCAGGTCGGCGGGGAATCAGCATCCTTTGCGCATTCTCCCCGGGACAGCCTCTACGAGAAGGAATTTTACCCGGGTAAAAACAGCTATTATTACCCGGGTATAATTCCCGATGATACATTGTACCCGGGTACAATGGATGATATGACGACGGAAACGCCTGGAAGCGGCCGCCTCTGGCTGGTGGGCGGGTCGTTGTTCGCGATCAATGCGGGGATCATGGGATATTATTTCTCCACATTTTACAACGACGACTACGCCGAGCGGGCGCCGTTTCACACCTTTGACGACTGGTACAACGCCGACCTGAACGTCGACAAGCTCGGACATGTCTGGGGGACGCAGACCTACGCGAACACGCTGTACCACATCTTCCGATGGACGAACATGCGCGAGACCCCGGCGATGTACTGGTCCAGCGGTTTGGCCACACTGTTTCAGCTCGAGATGGAGATCACCGACGGACTGTACGAGAAGTGGGGATTCAGTTGGTGGGACATGGGGGCGAACGCGATCGGCGCCGCCTGGCCAAATCTGCAGCGCGCGGTGCCGGAGCTGCAGAGCGTGAATCTCAAGATGAGTTACCATCCGTCCCCGACAGTCAAAAAGGGATGGATCGAGCACGACTATCTGCGCGACTATGACGGTTTCACCTACTGGCTGACGCTGACCGTGGAGGATATCCTGCCCGGGAGCGTGCGGCCGTACTGGCCGGACTGGCTCGCGATCGCCGTCGGGTACGGGGCGAACAACACCATGCTGGGGGACGGTGTCTACAATTCGGTGAACGGGGTGGGGCAGGGCGAGCAGGAGTGGTACATCGCGCTCGATTACGATTTCCGCAAGATCATTCCCGACGATTCGGCGTTCCTGCGCTTTGTGCGGGAGTCCCTCAACCTTTTCCATTTCCCCGCTCCGGCGATTCGCATCACGCCGTCGGCCGTTTATTACGGATTCTACTTCTGAGTACACCCCGGCATGCGACAACGCCATACGGTGTGCACGAAAATCACGCCTGCCACTTCCATCCCGGAAATCACGAACGAATCATTCCCTGAGCACAGGCAAACCCTCTCCACTTCTCGGCAGCGTGGAATGTCAGCGGAATGACGGGAATATTATAAGTTGTATAGGTACTTATTTGTATGTATTAAGAACGGTTTTATTTTTTTTGTAATAAATACGTCGAATAGTATCGTAATGTGTTTTGTGCTCTTGACTTTGCCAAAAGGGCAGGGTACGTTTGCCTAAAAACGAACGACGATACCTTGCATGGGCTCAACACGTCGTACAGTGTGGATATCATCAAAGTGTAATGGAGGCACGCCATGAAGATAGGTGCATGTGCTATGCTGCCCATGATGCTACTGCTCATTGCAGGATCGACTCTGAAGGGCACAAGATGTACCGGTGTCAGCTCGAACGAACATGAGACACCTGATAGAATCCGGACGCCTTGGTGCGTCATGGATGTGGATGATTCCATAGCATACGCGCTGCCCTATTACCGTTTCGTGCAGGTGTATGACTCTGTATCGATTGCATGTTTGCTTGGGGAATACTCAGTGAGTACAACCGATGGGCGGTATTTCCCGTTTCCGCAGGATTTTGATCCGGAGAATCACACCCCGCTCTGTACGTCATCGCTGTCCGACCTCAACACACGGCAATTGTATGCCCACGAACCCGCGGGTGCCGGTGATACGGTACGATACTTCATGGATCTCTACATTCATCCGGTATATGGAACGGAAACGGTCCATTTGAGTATTACCGACACTGTCCTCTTCATAACCCAGCTGTACGACAGCAGTTCGGGCAACTGTATCGCAGAGTTGGATACACTTGGTGTCATTCCCGTTGACGATTACGATTCACTTCACACACG
>JAFGKR010000350.1 GCA_016928515.1 Bacteroidota bacterium
CCCGGTATCGCTTGGTCGAAGCGGGACAAAGGATCTGAAGCCATCATCCGAGCGAAACACTTCCTCGTGCTTGCCGATCACATAACCGCGATCCGGCGAGACTGCGAGGATACCGGCGACATCACAGGGAGCGAAGGATCGCTCGGTCCAGTGAACTCCGCCGTCGGAGCTGCAGGCGATTGTCCCATCGGGCCGGCTCGCAATGACATCGGCCGCCGTGAGCCACATCAGTGTGAATTTTCCGAATTCAGTGTCCGATCCCGAAACGATCAGTGTGGAATCGAAAAACCAGTGCTCACCACCGTCGTGTGTGAAATGCACATGGTTTCCGCGACCATGTACATCGGAAACAACCGCGAATCGCGAGTCATCGAAGCATGTGATCGATGCTCTCCTGCCCAGCTCGACCGAATCGGGAAGCGGCACCCTGTTCCAGGTCGATCCTTCGTCCGTACTGCGGTGCAACACAAGCCCGGTTTCCCTGTTCCCCTGCAGCAGGAAGAACGTCGATCCTGCGACAGCGATGTCATGGATCTGTGTCCATTCCGAATCAGCCGCCGGCATTTTCGGAAAGCTCGCAACATCGAACGATCCGCTGCGCGGATCGTAGCGCAGCAGCGCCGTCAGGTGGCCTTTCGGCAACGAGTCTCGCCAGAAAACCGTCGGTTCGGCAAGCATGTAGACATACTTCGTAGTGCGTTCCATGCGATAGAAGGACCAGTCCCTCCTCCCTGCCATCTCGTTCGTCCACGTCCTTCCTGCATCCGTCGTGCGCAGGAGCATCTGGCCGAAACCACAGACGAAGAACGTATCCGCATTCCACTGCAAACCGTCATGCACCTCGGCGATCTCAAACTCCGGATACACCTGTTCGAACATCTGGGCATTCAGCGGAATCGACAGCCCGAGTATGAGAACGATAACGCCAATTCTGGTCACGATATGTCCTGGATTCATATTTATTCGTGTGTAACGATTACATATAGTGATGAACGGTTTGACCACGTATCACTGCCTTCGACCTCCGCTCGCTCCAGCGCTCTGCGGTGGAACGGATCACCCGGACTCTCTGCATCCATCGTGCTCTGTCATGACCGCGGAGCGGTCGTCAGATGCGTTCCCACGCGGAGCGTGGGAACGAGCGTGTGCGCGTTTTCCCGTCCCTCGATACGCCCGCCTCCTGCGCCTCAGGCGCATACGGCGCTGCTACTACCAATGACATCTGTGCGTCATGCATTTCTGTGCGGGCTTTTTCCCGCTTTGGCCGAGCCGATGGCTCGGCCCTACTATCAGCTTTGCACGAGATTCAGCTGACTTGATGTCATGCGCGCGTGTTATGAGCGTAACGCGCTCATTGAGGTCTCGGGATGACGACCTGTTCTCTTCACCCCGCCTTCGGCGGGTCTGCGGCCTTCGGCCTTCGACCTTTCACCTCAATGCACAACCACCCTCCCGCTCGCCGATCCGGCAGCCGTCACCATCCGCAGCACATACACCCCGCGCTCGAGTCCGGCGGTGGACCACGGCACGGTTCGCCGGGTGGCGGTGACCTCGGCATCCCACAACACCGCTCTTCTGCGGCCGAGGAGATCGTAGAGTTCCATGCGCACCGGTCCCGGACCGGGAAGTTCAACCTCTGTGCTCATCATCCCGCCCCGCGGCGCGGGCTGCGGCCAGGTGGAGAGGATGCGGGGGGATTGCGGGATGGACGGCGTCACGTTCGTCCAGTTGATGCCACCGTCGGTGCTGCGGTAGATCGCGTTCATACCATAGATCCACATGTGCTGCCGATCCAGGAAAAACGTGTACGTGTAGCTTCTGACAATTTCGAAACCGAAACTCCACTCGAGATGCCGGGTTTTCCAACCGTCCGTCGTGGTATTGATATTTGACTGTGAGCCGTACCAGTACAGATTCTGGTTCGCTCCGGCTTCGATTCCTTCCAGCTTGGTGAACTGCACCGTTCGCGCGTTCCACGGAGCAGTCGCCTCCCAGTTCTCCCAGGTCAACCCGTCATCCGATGAGTGGTAGATGCGTTTATCCGAGAGGACAAAGATGCCTCCGTCTGAAAGGACTTCCACCTTCGAAAATCCGTGGCTGTCGGTCACCGAATCGGGGAGAGAGAGCACGGATGTCCATGTCGCACCGGCGTCCTCCGTGCGGAGGATTTCACGCGTTGCGGCAATCCATACCATCGGAGATCCCCGCGCGTCCATCCACTCGAGCCGCATGTCGTTTTCCGACCCCACGACGACAATGGGACCGGGAAGCAGATCCCATGTATCACCGCCGTCCGTCGTTCGGAGCAGGCGGTTTCCCTTGAGGGGAGCGTACCCGGTATCCCTGCTGCAGAACCAGTGTCCCCGGACGAGGATGTTGAGGTCTATGGAATCCGCCTCGGACCAGAAATACACCGGTTCCCAGTGGCTTCCTCCGTCGGTGCTGCGGAATATGAGTGAATCAGAGGTCTGGGAATACAGATGATTCCTGACGCCGTAGGCATGCCGCTGATCGAGATGGAAGAAGTATGGATTCTGTCCTGTAACGGGGAAGTCCCCGAAATCGCTCCACGTCACCCCTCCGTCCGTTGTGCGCAGGTATCGCCTGCCGCCTTCGAAGCGGTCCTCCGCGACGACCCAGCCGAGTTCCGGCGTGACGAACTGCAGTTTCAAGAATTCCCACAATTCACCGGTCCTGATCGCATCCCAGCTGATACCGCCGTCCACCGTGCGCATGACCTGGCCGTAGAAATCCATCGTCACGACCGTATCCGGTCCGAACTGGGCGATGCATCCGAGATTCTGTCCGGACGGATGCGTTTCCATCCCCTCCCGGCATTTCACCCAGCTCTCTCCGAAGTCCAGTGTTTTCCAGACCCGGGATGATTCATCCACCACGTACCCGCTTCCGCTCTCGTCGAAACTCAGCGCCTCGATGAAGCCGCTGACCGGTGCGCACCATTTCCAGGTCCGGCCGCGGTCCGTGGAGATCACAGGAGTCGTCCGTTCATGGACCGCAACGACGATGGAATCGCCGAAGAAGCCGCCGGGTTCGGGAGGTGTCCGTGCATATCCGACGAACTGCTGCCGTACGCTGCCCACCTCGCTCCAGGATTCCCCTCCGTCATTCGTCACATAGACCCGGCTCCCTTCTCCGGGTACCGAATCGACGGTGATGGAAATCATTGCATTCCGGGAATCGCGAATACGGAGCTGATTGATCGAACTGTTCTCGTTGTCATAGTATTCCTGCGGGATGGAAACGTCACGCCAGCTGGATCCGCTATCTGAGGACTGCACCAGCCACACCGAATCCCGGTAGGTCTTGAGGAATGTGACGGCGGAGCTGCCGACGGACAGCTCCACCTGCGGAAACAGGGGATTGTGGACTGGGATGCGATCGATGTACACGGATTCCATCCTGTCAGTCCGCGGATCATACCGGAGCAGAAGAATTCGCGGATCGTTCTTCATGTCATCCTGCGTGAAACCCGTCGCCACGGGAAGCAGGTACAGGGAATTGCCGTCCGATCCCATGCGCACGAGATTGTACTTCGGATATCCGTCCAGCATCTCCTCCCAGGTGGCGCCGGCATCCGTCGAGCGCTGGAGCGTCCAGTTGAAGCCGCAGGCGAAGAGCGTGTCTCCGTTCCATCGCAGGAGATCCGTCATCTCGTTCGCCGGGAAGTCCGGGTAGACCTGATCGAAGACCTGGGCGTATGCATGGCGTGACGGCTGGATCTGCAGCACGGCTATCATGATGAACATCAGCGGAGACGAAATCAGACGCATGGGCGTTCCCGGATGTGATACTGATGGAACAGACGATGGGCTCTGTGTAAAAAACGCGAGGCTCTCATATGTTACAGGTCTTCGTGCGAGTTGCAGGCTGTGCCGTTCCTTACCTCTTCACTCCACCACCACCCTTCTCCGGCACACACCCGCACTCGACTCGAGCTGCAGCACATACGTCCCGCTCGCAAGCACGCGGATGGACCAAGTGACGTGGCGCCCTTCCGGACCGAGGTCGCCTTCGAACAGGCGGCCGACTTCGCGTCCGGCGAGATCGTGCACGGTCAAGCGCACCCGCGCGAAGCGGTCGCTCTGGATGAACAGCGTCGCCGTGCCGGTCCGGCCCGGGACGGGATGCGGATACGGCGTGCCGATGCTGAGCGGCAGGGGCGGCGGCTTCGGGGATTTCGCTTCCGTAACTTCTGGCAGGGTGATGCGATGCATGCCCATGCCGGTTGCGAGATAGACGGTCGTGGAGTCTACCGCGACGATGTTATATCCCCCTGTGTCGACATTCCCGACCAGCGCCTGTTCGTAAAACGACTGCTCCGAGAGCATGCCGTCCGTGCTGAAATACAGGATGAACGGCTGAAGCTGGTTGCGCAGGAAATATCCCCAGGAAGATATCATCGCTCCGTTTTCGAGGATGGTGATCCAGCCGGCATAGTGGCCGGCATGCCCGTCCTGCGTCGCCATCCAGGACTGCCAGGTGGCTCCGTCGTCGTCGCTGTAGAGGACACGGAAGCGTTTCCCTCCCGGTTTTGAGACGCCGAGGACCTGCAGCATGTATATCCCCCCGCTGCTCAGGCGCGTGAAATCCTGAATTCTCCAGACATCGTCGATTTCGTCCTCCGGCACGACATACACGGTGTCCCAGACGGACCAGCTTTCATCGCTGCGCAGCAGGTGATACGGTTCGTCATGATGCGTGATCATCCAGATCGGCTGTCCCGGCGTATCGAGGTGAATCTCGCTGGGCCGCGTCGCGGAATCCCATTCCTCCTCGATGATCCACGACCAGCTGTCGCCGCGGTCCGGGGAATAGAGCAGCCCGCGGGTTGTCTCCAGGGCGATGGCGTTTGTATCCGGCGACGTGACCGGCAGGTATGAGCGCGCCTTGACGTCCGGCATCTCCAGAACGAACTCCCAGGTGCGTCCGCCGTTTTCGCTGCGGCAGAGCAGGGAGTCGCCGAAGTAGCCGCTGGTACCGACGGAATACCACAGCTGCGGAGTGCGCATGTACGGCCGGTACAAGGGGAACGGCGGACAGAGCTCGATCGAGCGAAAGCCGTCGGTGGTCATGGAGTAATTCATGCCGTGGGAATCGATCCTGATCCCGGGCAGCAGGCCATGGTCGGCATCCGCCATCTGAGGATTCCCTCGCATGACCGGAATCATGCGCGATTCCTCCCAGGTCAGGCCGCCGTCGAAGGTGAGGGAAATGCGGCCGTAGCGATCCGCGGCGATGAAGCCGTCCGTTCCGAACACGTCGCAGGAGAAGCTGAAATGATCCGAGAATCCGGATTTCAGATCCGGGCGCAGCGTCGTCCATGTCGCGCCATCGTCGTCGGAGCGGTACATCCCGCCGTCCTTCGAACAGGCGAACAGCATTCCGCCCGCCGAATACGCGAGGCAGGCAGCCTTCCCGAACGGCGGGTAGCCGAGATCCTGCCAGACGCCGCTGCTGTCGCTCAGGATGATCGCACCGGTATCAAAGGATTGCAGGAGCACTCGTCCGTCACCCAGGTACTGTACGGGATCGGCGGTCTGCGTCCGGGGACAGCTTCTCGTCGACCACGTGTCACCCGCATCGGTCGAGAGATAGAGCTTCTCGCCTTCGGTACGCCGCATGTGGACGAGGATGTCATCAGATCCGGCGAGGGTATGGATGGTGACATAGAATCCGATGCTGTCGGGGAAGGACAGGTCCTGCCAGTGCGCGCCCCCGTCGAGCGAGCGCAGGACACGCCGCATGTTGCCGAAGTAGGAGAGATACAGCGCCCGCGAAGTCGCCGCGAGGGAATTATTCGAGATGTACTCGACATCTGCTGTATCCAGAAGCGGGAAGGGGACATTTTGGAGAATCTTTGATTGTGTATCGAAGCGGAAAAGCTGCAGTTCGTATTCGTCCGGCCACAGCTCGGGCCGTCCCTCGGTCTCGTACGGTGCTGCCAGGAAATACACGGTTTCCCCGTCGGTCGCGAGATGCGTGACATGCATGCGGTGTTCGCCGAGCGGCAGCTGAGCCCAGCTCGCACCGTCGTCCGTGCTGCGAATGAACGTGCTGTTCATCCCGGCTGCGTAGAAGTTGCCGTCATCCGTGGCGACCACGCCGTACAGCGCGTTGTGGTCGTAGTCCGGATACACGCGCTCGATCTGCTGGGAGGTGAGGAGAAGGGGCAGGGACAACAGAAGCAGAAGGAAGGGAATCGTACGCATTGTGTTGCCGTTCGTTTTTCGTGAAGAGGTCAAGAGTCGGAGGCCGGAGACCCGCTGCAGGCGGGGTGAAGGGGTGAAGAAGGCAGAATGCGCACCGGCAGGCCCCGATTTCGGTCAGACGCAACAGCGCAGTTCGAGATCCTTTTCTGAGGGGAAAGTAGGGAGAACGGGGTGGATTGTCAAGGGTGGCCGTGTGAAGGATACAGTCCGGATCAGCTGAGGCAGGATCATACATCAGGGTTGGATATCTCCGCGGCCCGCATGATGAGGCGGGGACAACCCACCCATCCCCGTCCCTTCCCTCCCTGGATAGGGAGGGAAGGGAGCCATTATAATACATATCCTGATTATTACATCCTATTAATACATGTATGCGCGAGATACATGTGGCATAATACGTGAGGGGAATTCCGGTCTGTTTCCGGCTTTTCGGACAGCATCTCGCCCCCACAGGTGAACATGCATCTCTCGGCCAAACGCAAGGTTATTTATCGGCTAAATGAAAGCATGCTCGCATCCCCAGCAGTGAACGGATCACGGGACGAAGCATGCGTCTCGCCTCCTGCACTCACTGCATTTCCCAGAGCAGACGAAGAGGAACAGCGAAGAGCTTCTCGCCGAACGCGGCAACCTGTTCTCCGTCGTACAGGATCACACCGGCGGAAAATCGCTCCCCGACTCCGGTCTGCAGCTTCTTCATCGCACGGAAATCCCTGGCGGCGACCGAATATGCGGCCTTCATTTCGATGCAGACCAGTTCGGAATTCCCCCGTTCCATGATGATGTCGACCTCCGCACCGTCCTTTGTCCGGAAGTGACTGAACTCAACCGGAGCGTCCTGCCAGCTCGCCTGTCGGCGCAGTTCCTGGAAGACGAAAGTTTCGAGCAGCTGACCGAGCAGGGGGCGGTCCCGGACCAGCGTCTCTCCCGTCGCGCCGAGCAGGGCGGCCGCCAGACCGGTGTCTGAAACATGGAGTTTCGGTGTTTTTATCAGCCGGCTCATCCGCTTCGTGTACCATGGCGGAAGATGCTCCAGGAGAAAGATGCGTTCGAGAAGCGTCACGTAATCACGGATGGTCGGCCGCGTCAGCTGAAATGCGCCCGCGAGTTCCGCGATGTTCACAAGACGTGCCGTCTGACCGGCGGCGAGGCGAAGCAGGCGGGGAAGCGCGTCGAGAGAGCCGATTCTGGCCAGTTCACGCACGTCCCGCTGCACGATGGTGTCGAGATAATCGCGGTACCAGGCCGTTCTCCGGTGATACGACGTGCGTTGCATTGCGGCGGGAAAGCCTCCCGCGACGATGCGATCGCCGAGTTCCGTGGCGAGACGCTCGACGGTCACGGTCGATGAGAAATCCGCCCGGAACGCCCGCTCGATGAAAGTCGACGGTTTCTGCAGAAGTTCATCCTGCGAAAGCGGAAACAGGCGCAGGACCTCCATACGTCCGGCGAGCGATTCCGACAGTTGCGGAAGCAGGAGGATATTCGTGGAGCCGGTGAGGACAAATCTCCCGGGAACGCGGTTCCGGTCGATCTCCGTCTTGAGAGGGAGAAAAATTTCCGGAACTCTCTGCACCTCGTCGATGATGACCCGCTCCGACAGGTTGACGGCAAATCCCGTCGGGTCCTGTTTCGCCGCCTCGCGCTGGACTTCATCGTCAAACGTGATATACGCATGGCCCGTCCGCGAGGCGATCATCCGGGCCAGCGTCGTCTTCCCGCACTGACGGGGTCCGTGCAGAAGTACGACCGGTGTGTCCTCCAGCGCCTCCTCCACCCGTTTCATCGCGAATCTCTCGAGAAGCTGCATCGCTGACTCCGTATGACATATCCTGACCTGCCAGGATGATACGAAAAAGATGCGGCTAAATGAAAGATAGTATTACGGCCATATGAAAAGTTAAATGCCGGCCAAAGGTCTCGGGATGACAGTCAATGCATTCCTCTTTGTCTTATTAACCTTTTCACCCTTTCACATTCTACCTTTTAATCTCAACGCACAACCACCCTCCCGCTCGCCGCTCCTGCAGTGGTCACCATCCGCAGCAGATAAAACCCGCGCTCGAGTCCGGCAGTGGACCACTGCACGATTCGCCTAGTGGCGGTGACCTCGGCATCCCACACAACCGCCCTCCTGCGGCCGAGGAGGTCGTAGATTTCGATGCGAACGGGTCCCGGACGCGTGAGTTCGATCTCCGTGCTCATCATCCCGCCCTGCGGCGCGGGCTGCGGCCAGGTTGAGAGGATGCGAGGGGATACCGGGAGGGATGGCGTGACCTTCGTCCAGTTGACGCCGCCGTTGGTGGTTCGGAGGATTGACCTGGACAGGCTCACCCATCCGTTCAGACGATCGAGGAAACGGATACCACGTGGATTCTCACCGTACCTCTCCCCCTGGACCGTGTGGGTCTGCCAATGATCGTCTGTGGACAGAAAGGCCCGTGCGTTATATCCCAGCGCGCTTCCTCTCCCGTGTTCATCGATGTAGGTGAATTCATAGGTCCCGGCTGCCATCTTCAGCGAGTCCCAGGTACTTCCACCGTCCATGCTGCGGAGCAGCATCCGTGGTGCGTACGGTCCAACCGGACTGTATTCGAGATAGACGCGTCCGGCATCGGCAACGATCAGATTGGCTCCCCTCCTGTCGAGAATGCGCGTCCATGTGTCACCGCCATCCGTTGAGCGGTGGAATCCGGCCACGGTTGACAGATAGCAGTCGGGATATTGCGAAATATCGAGATATCCACCCTGTGATTCGGGAATGAGGTTCTCTCCTTTGACACTCCACGTCCTGCCGCCGTCGGTTGTCATGTGTATCCCGGTCTTGCTTGGAAAGGCGAAGGTCTCTTCGCCATGATGGGGTGTTCCTTTGTATACCGTGGTCAGCCAATCCGGAACATCACCGGAGTACACGGGCTGCCAGGTCACTCCCGCATCCCTGCTCTGGTGCACCACACTGCTGTCGTCGACCGTGGGAGTCCTGAAGCCGTACCACAGCTCAGGGGTGACAAATTCGATCCGATACAATTGTTTCGTCCCGGTGATATCGTAGCATTTCTCCCACGTCAGACCTCCATTGAAGGTTCGCACATACAGCCAGGAGCCGGTGGAAAGTTCATACATGCGCAGAAACACCGTGTCCATCGAGATCACTTTCAATTGCTGACCATCGAAATAGTCCTGCAACGCCTCTTCTTCCCAGCTGATGCCGCCATCCGATGTCCTCTGCGTTGTCCCTACCCGGTCTGTGACGGAGAGGACAGACGGTGCAGACTGGAGGAGAATGGATGGGATACCCCGCCGCGGATCATCTGCGCGGAATGCTGGTCTGAGGGTTCGGTATGAAACTCCGAAGTCGCTCGTCCCCGCGACGAGGCCCTCATCGGTGACGACATATCCGTTCCCACCCGAGTTCATCGTCAGATCCACGATGGTGGAGAGGCCGAGATTTTCCGTCATGGTGTTCCAGTGGAGTCCTCCATCGTCGGAAAGCAGAAGCCTGTTGTTTTGATCGACAAGCACGACGGAGTCAGGGGACAGCCAGCGCACGACGGGCATGACATGCATCGACATCCCGTTCGACGGCGGGATCTTCATTGTTATTCCCGACACGAGCGTCCATCTCTCGCCCGCATCATGGGTCACCCAGATCGAGAGCCCGGGAGGTCCTTCCAGTTTATTCGCCATGAGGATCCCCCGATCCCGGTCGTGGAATCGGGCATAGATCTGCACGGTATTCCTCAACGAATCAGGCAGCGGAAGCTTCGCCCATGTCCTTCCCGCATCAGTTGATCGGAGAAGAGCGATCCCGGAATAGGCCTGTGCGACAAAGAGTGCATCTCCGGCCGTGAACGCCACAAGTTTGCGGAGATACCCTTCCGTAACAGGGACGAACCACGGAATTCGCAGGTATTCCGGATCCAGTACCCCCTTCCTGAACAACAGAACTGTCGTGTGTGTGCTGTCTTCCCAATCGGGCGGTGCCCACTGCATCGGCGAGAGAACTCCGATCGCATACTGATCCGATGCGGAGACGGAAAGGATATTGAAACGCGGGATGTCCGGTGTCCGGTTTTCCCACGTCGCTCCCTGATCCGTGGAACATTCTATCAGGTGATGCAGTCCTGTGCGATACCATGTATCCCCGAGCGCGAACATCGCCGACCATGTTTTCGGCCAGTATCCCGGGTAGACGGGTTCATACGGTTGCGCCCGCAGAGCCGTCGTTCCAGTGATAAGGAGTGCGAGAACGGTAACAATTCTCATAGAATACCTCCGGCAGGATGGATATCACAGGAGCAATGCATCGTCGGGATATTGTTCGTAGGGGATGGAATCCTGGGCGCCGGCGCGCCGGAAGCCGCGGAGACGAAGGACGCAGGATTCGCAGAGTCCACAGGCGCGCTCTTCGCTGCGGTAACAACTCCAGCTGAGATGCAGGGGAGCGCCGAGGGCGAGTCCCCGCCGAACGATTTCGTCCTTGGTGAGCTGAATGAGCGGCGTGTGAATGCGCAGCGGTTTCTCGTACTTCGTACCGGTCTCGATGACGAGTTGATATGCTTCGTAAAAACTCTCGCGGCAATCGGGATAGCCGGAGGAGTCCTCCTCCACCGCCCCGACGAACAGCGCTTCCGCGCCGATCACTTCCGCCCAGCTGACGGCGATGCTCAGCATGTTTGCGTTGCGGAAAGGCACGTAGGTGTTCGGGATGCCGTGGGATTCCTTCTCCGCGTTGCGGATTTCGAGATGCGTATCCGTGAGGCTCGATCCGCCGATGCGGGCGAGATGCTCGATGGAGATGACGAGACGCCGCTCCTCGGGCACGCCGTAATGCGCTGCGATGTCTTCGAAGGCACGCAGCTCCCGCGCCTGCGTGCGCTGTCCGTAGTTGACGTGCAGCAGCGCGAGCTCATACTCCCGCGCCGCCATGGCGACGGTGACGCAGGAGTCCATGCCGCCCGAAGCCAGCACAATAGCGGTATTTCTGTGCGTACTACTCATTGGTGGAAAGGAAAGGCAACCACGGATTCCCCGGATTCAGGCACAGATTTCACAGGACCAGTCGGGAAAATCACTGTGGAATCTGTGCAGGAATCTGAGGAATCTGTGGTTGCCTTTCATCTGTGGTTGCCTTTCATCGTCTATTCCGCTGAAATCCAGCCGGGCTGATAATACTCCGTCTCCACGATGGAGTGTATCCCGCCGCGGGTGTTGAATTCGCCGGTGATTTTCATGTAGCGCGGTTTGCACGCCTCCACGAGATCGTCGAGGATTTCATTCACCGAGGATTCGAAGTAAATCCCCTTGTTGCGAAACTCGAGATAATAGTATTTGAGCGACTTCAGCTCGATGCACAGCTCGTCGGGAATGTAATAGAGCGTGATGGTCGCGAAATCCGGCAGTCCGGTGACGGGACACACAGAGGTGAACTCGGGATTGACATGCGTGATTTCGTAATCACGATTCGGATACGTGTTGGGAAAGGTGTCGATGGATGGCATGGGTAAAATGAAGAATGAAGAATTACGAATGAAGAATTACGAATGAAGAATTACGAATGAAGGATGAAGGATGAAAAATGAAGGATGAAAAAAATCTGCGTGTAAATCCGTCTCCTCCGTACAATCCGTGTTCCCCGGCTTAGACGCCACGGGTGTCGGGATCCCAGATGTACTTGTGCAGCTGCAGCTGCAGGCGGACGGAGAGACGGTCCTCCAGAATCCATGCGGCGAGGTCGCGGTAGACGATCTCTCCGAACACCGGCGCGACGAGGATTTCCCCGCAGCGCCCGACGAGATGCTCGCGCTCGATGAAGGCGCGCATCCACTCGTAGTCCTCACGGTCGCGTACGACGAATTTCACTTCGTCCGTCGGCTTGAGATACGGGAGATTCTCCGCGCGGTTCTTTTTTTCCATCCCGGAACCGGGACACTTCACGTCCATGATAAGAATTACCCGCGGATCGACGGGGCTGATGTCCACGTGGCCACCGGTTTCCACGGCCACGGTGAAACCCTGATCGCAGAGTTCGGTCAGAAAGGGAAACACCGCCTCCTGCTCAAGCGGTTCACCGCCGGTGAGTTCCACGAAATCGCATCGGTGGGCGGCGATACGGGACAGCACCGTCCCCGTTTCCATCATTTCGCCGCCCTCGCGGTGATCGAGCGCATACGGTGTGTCGCACCAACTGCAGCGCAGGCCGCAACCGTGGAGGCGCACAAAAACGCAGGGCAGCCCTGCACGGCTGCCCTCGCCTTGAATACTGTGGAATATTTCGCTGACCTTGAGTTCCGCCATGCGGTCAGTATTTATTTCGTGAAGCGCCGGCCGAGTTCCGCGTAGATGCCTGCGGCGGCGGCGATTTTCACCGCGTCCCAGATCTGCAGCGAAACGAATCCAGCGCTGATGCTGGTGTTCCAGTCGTTGATGAACACGTAGTTGAGCTGCGTGACGCCCATGGCAAAGATGACGGTCACACCTGCGATCATCGCGATCACTGCGGCGGTATAGCGCGGCAGCCAGCTGAAAATGCGGGTGTCATGCAGCAGCGCGCCGGTGACCCAGGCGGCGAAAGGAAAGGCGATCAGGTAGCCGCCTGTGGGACCGAGCAGGTACGGGAGTCCGCCCGCGAAACCGGCGAACACCGGCATACCGCTGGCACCCATCGCAAGATAGCTCATCTGCGCGGCCGCGCCCTTGCGGGGACCGAGTAGCGCGCCCGAAAGTAGTACGAAGAAGGTCTGCAGTGTGAACGGTACCGGAAGTGTGGGAATGATGATCTGCGCGCCAACGGCCGTCAGCAGCGAGAAACTGCCGATCCAGATTCCCATGGTGAGGGATCTTTTCTCCGGCAGGGCGAAAATCTTGTCGAGTGTGATAGTCGTATGCATGAGCATCCTTTGTGAGGATATCAAATCTGTACGTCATGTAAAATTAGTGCTTTTTCGGATCGGACGCAATGAGAGAGGTTGTGGCTTACGGCAGAGGGCGTGAAGGGTTTTTTCACCGCAGAGAACGCCGAGTTGCACAGAGAATCTCTCCCGGATTTCGTTCACCATCACCCCGAGACCTCGACGAGCCCTGCGCGCTCATCGAGGTCTCGGGGTGACGGGCCGAACACACGTTCGTCCAAGAGAAGGCCCTCTATGTCCATCTGTGTCCGCTGCTCTGAAAAGAATCACGCTGCCTCTTCATAGACCACCAACAGGACTGCGGCGAAAATATTCTTTACGTCATCTGCCTGAATCTGTAGACTTCGACAGCCGAAAGACGTACATTGAATAAAATCGTTCACGATGCAGCGATACGAACGATCCATATCAGTCAATGCGCCGGTGGAGCGCCTTTTTGCGTTTCATACCGACCCGGCCAATCTTCTGCGCATCACACCGAAGAATGTGCGGGTGGATATTTTGCGCCATGATCCGGCGGGGGAAGGAGCAATCGTTGAAGTGCGTGTCCGTTTCCTGCCCTTCCTCTCCACACGCTGGCGCTTGCGTTTCGAGGTGTTCGACCCTCCCCGCCGCCTCTGCGACTTGCAGGAAAAAGGCCCCTTCCGCTACTGGCGGCAGACGCGCGAGTTCATCCCCCTCTCCGAAGACTCCTCCATGCTGCATGACGTCCTGGAATACGAACTTCCCGGCGGCTTCATCGGAGCTTTCCTGGCCCGCACCTTTGTCCACACACGCGTCGCGGAGATGTTCGAATTCCGGCAGAAGGAAACCAAACGGTTGATCGAGGAAACACCGCGGGGAGACGATAGGACATCCTAACAGCGGGATCGAGAACCACCTCCACCAAATCCCCACCCACAGACAAAGAATTCGCGGAGGTCCCGGAGAGACGCAGCGTTCCTTCCTCCTCCGAATCCCAGTTGCCGGTGTAGGTTCCCACTTCACCGAAGTGGGACAACGATATGAGCGTGACTTTCTCCTCCATGTAGTCGAATGTGAGGAAATCCTTCCCCACGTACAGGTCGACTTCAGCGATGTCCGCGCGAATGGAGAATTCAAACGACCGCTGACATGCTTCGTGTTTTCTTTCCAAGAAGCAACGGCGCATACGGCTGTCCTGCACTTTGCTCTTTGCACTTTGCACTCCGCGCTTTGCTCTTCGCTCCCCGTTCCTCCCCGCTCCTCCCCGTCCCTCGATACGCCCTTTCCCCTTTCCCCTCGCCATGTTTTGCCGTATATTTATTTGCTGTACGCAAGTGAAACCAACGGATTCGATGGATACAACACGGAATTTCTGCATCATCGCGCACATCGATCATGGCAAGTCCACCCTGGCGGACCGCCTGCTCGAGCGCACCGGCACGATCACCGAACGCGACCTGAAGATGAATCAGGTACTCGACGACATGGATCTCGAGCAGGAGCGCGGGATCACGATCAAGCTGCATGCGGTGCGGATGAAGTATCAGCATTCCGACGGTGTGGAATACACGCTCAACCTGATCGACACTCCCGGCCATGTCGATTTCTCCTATGAAGTCTCCCGCTCGCTCAACGCCTGTGAAGGCGCCATCCTTGTGGTGGACGCCACGCAGGGTATCGAGGCGCAGACCATCAGCAACCTCTACCTCGCAATCGAGGCAGGACTCGAGATCATTCCCGTGATCAATAAAGTGGATCTCGCCAGCGCGGAAGTGGAACGCGTCACGCAGGGTATTGTCGACCTTCTCGGTTGCGCGCATGAGGACGTCATTCCCGCCAGCGCGAAGACAGGAATCGGCGTCGAGGAGGTACTTACCGCCATCATCGACCGGGTCCCGCCTCCCGTGGGCGATGCGGCTGCTCCGCTGCAGGCGCTGATTTTCGACTCCGTGTTCGATCCCTATCGGGGTGCGGTGGTGTACATGCGTGTCGTACACGGCACGATCCGTGAGAAAGAAGTGATCCGGTTTTTCGCCAACGACAAGGAATTTGAAGTCGAAGAGATCGGTTTTCTCCAGCGCGGCCGCCACCGGACCGGAACGCTCTCCGCAGGCGATGTCGGCTACCTGATCGCGGGAGTGAAAACCGTTGCCGACACCAATGTCGGCGACACGATCACGCATGCGAAGAATGGCGCCCCGGAACGTCTTCCGGGCTACAAGGAAGTCAAGCCAATGGTGTTCAGCGGACTGTATCCCACCGTCAGCGACGACTTCGAGGATCTGCGTGAGGCGCTTTCGAAGCTGCATCTCAACGATTCCTCCATCCTCTACGAACCGGAGACTTCCGCGGCGCTGGGCTTCGGCTTCCGCGCCGGCTTCCTCGGTCTCCTGCACATGGAAATCGCGCAGGAGCGGCTCGAGCGCGAGTTCGGCCTGTCGATTATCACCACGGTTCCGAACGTGGAATATTACGTGGTACTCAAGGAGTCGCTCGAACGCGTCACCATCGACAATCCTTCGGACATGCCTGAACCCGGCAAGATCGACCATATCGAAGAGCCGTTCATCCGCGCGCAGATCATCACGCCGTCGGAGTACATGGGCAACATCATGAAGCTGTGCATGGACCGCCGCGGAATCTATCACAACACGCAGTACATCGATCCCACGCGTGCGGACATTCACTTCGAGCTGCCGCTTTCGGAGATTATTTTCGATTTTTACGACAAGCTGAAGTCCGTCTCGCGCGGATACGCCTCCTTCGACTACGAATTCAAGGATTACCGCGAATCGGACCTGGTGAAGCTCGACATCCTGCTCAACGGCGAGCCGGTGGATGCGCTCTCGAGCGTCGTCCATCGGCAGAAAGCCTACGATTGGGGCCGCCGTCTCTGCCGCAAGCTGAAGGATCTCATCCCACGGCAGATGTTCGAAGTGGTGATCCAGGCGGCGATCGGCACAAAAGTCATCTCGCGCGATGTGGTCAAACCTCTGCGAAAAAACGTGACCGCCAAATGCTACGGCGGCGACATCACGCGAAAGCGCAAACTCCTCGAGAAGCAGAAGGAAGGAAAGAAGCGCATGAAGCAGGTCGGCGCGGTGGAGGTCCCGCAGGAGGCCTTCCTCGCGGTGCTGTCCATGGAGGATTAGGGCAATTCTCCGGTCCCGCGAAACACTGGACCTTGTCATCCCGTACTCCCTACTCTCTCTGTTCCCCGAAATTGTGCATCCCACATTCCCAGGCGGATACTCATGAAGAAAAGCATCCTCGAAACATTGAAATCCCTCGGCTTCGCTCTCGTCGCGGTGATCTTCCTGAACAGCTTCGTGCTCGCATCCTTCCAGGTGCCGACCGGTTCGATGGAGAACACGGTGATGGCCGGGGACTTCCTTTTCGTCAACAAGTTCATCTACGGCGGAACGACACCTCCCACTGTTCCCCTGATCGGCATCCTCTTCGGCAAGGAAATCGAACTCCCCTACACGCGCACGCCGGGTTTCCGGGAACCGGAGAAGGGGGATGTGATCGTCTTCATCTTTCCGGGCGAACGAGACCTGACCGAGCCGCGCGAGGGATTCCAGTACTACCTGAAGCGCTGCGTGGCAACAGCGGGTGATACGATACGCATTGTCGACAAGGAGCTCTTCATCAACGGGAAAAAATTCGACAATCCCGAAGGCGTGCATTTCCGTTCCGCCGTCTCCCCTCCCGATTACATCGAGCAGGGGATTTTCCCGCCGGGCAAGCCGTGGAACCGGGATCAGTACGGACCGCTTGTCGTCCCGAGCGAAGGCGACGTCATCCCCCTGAATGCGGACACGTACCACGAGTGGGCGACCTTCATCCGCCGCGAGGGACACGAAGTCATCAAGCGCGGCGATCAGGTATTCATTGACGGCAAACCTGTCACTTCCTACACCGTGGAACGCGATTACGTTTTCGGCATGGGCGACAACCGCGACGACTCCCTTGACAGCCGATACTGGGGATTCATTCCCGAGGAGGAAGTCGTCGGCACGCCGATGATGGTGTACTGGTCGATGGATCCGACGCTCCACAACATCTTCAAGAAGATTCGTTTCAGCCGCATGTTCACCCTGATCGATTGACATGACCGAAAAGCAGGAGCAAGAGCAGGATGTAGGGGCGAGATTCATCTCGCCCGATCATCCGCCAGAGACGGACAAATCTGACCAGCAGGATGTAGGGGCGAGATTCATCTCGCCCGACGGTTCGCCAGAGGCAGACGAGTCCGATCCTGACGCGGACGCATCGAGGGACGAGCCCAAACGCGGCTTCATCTCGGAATACGGCCGCATCGTTCTGTATGCGCTGTTCATTGCCCTCTTCCTCAAAATCTTTTTCGTCGAGGCCTTCGGCATCCCCACGCCATCCATGCGCAACACGCTGCAGGTCGGCGATTTCCTCTTCGTGAACAAATTTCTGTACGGTATTCGCACACCGCGGGCGGTCCCGTTGACCGGCATACGCATCCCTCATGTCCAGATTCTCCCGGGGTACACATCGCCACAGCGAGGGGATGTCATCGTTTTCGAATTCCCGGGCGATCGGCAGACGGTGGAGCAGCCCAACGTCCTCAACTACGTGAAGCGTTGCATCGCACTGCCCGGCGACACCGTGGAAATCGCCGGCAAGCGCGTATTTGTCAACGGCGAGCGACAGGGCCTTCCGGAGGATGCGGTGGTGGATTCGCGCACGCTCGGACGCGAGGATTTCGACCATGACATCTACCCCAAGGGATCCGGGTACAATCGTGACTGGTGGGGTCCCATGGTCGTACCGTTCGAGGGAATGGAAATCGAACTCAACCTTCAGAACATCGATCAATGGCGGCTGTTCATCGAGCGCGAGGGACACAGCGTGCGCTTCACCGCCCAGGGGACCGTGCAGGTGGACGGGTATCCCGACAACATCTACACCGTGGAGAACGACTATTACTTCATGCTCGGCGATCAGCGCGACAACAGTGAAGACAGCCGCTCCTGGGGTTTCGTGCCCGAGCAGAACATCATCGGCAAGGCGATGTTCATCTACTGGTCGTGGGATTCGCGTATCCCGCTGACGAGTCCCGTCGCCCTGGTGGAATCCATCCGCTGGAAGCGCATCTTCAGTATCGTGCGTTAGTCCATGCCCGGGCTGTACGTCCATATCCCCTTCTGCGAAAAGAAGTGCATCTACTGCGACTTCTACTCCATCGAATCCTTTCGCCGGTACGATGATTTCATCTCCGCCCTGCACCGCGAGATCGATATGCGCGCGGCGGTGCTTCCCGACGACATCGTGTTCCACAGCATTTTCTTCGGCGGCGGCACGCCATCCCTTCTCACCGACGTGCAGATGGGTGGTGTACTGGAGGCGCTGCGCGCGCGCTTCCGCGTCGAGGCCGACGCTGAGGTCACGGTGGAATGCAATCCCGGCACGGTGGACGCTTCACAGCTGCGCGGCTACCGCAGCGCGGGAGTGAACCGGTTGAGTTTCGGCGTGCAGAGCTTCCACGCGGACGATCTGCTCTTCCTCAGCCGCATCCACACCGCTGAGGAGGCGGAGCATGCCATAGGCATCGCGCAGGACGCCGGTATCACGAACATCAACCTCGACCTGATGTTTTCACTGCCGGGACAGACACCGGAGCGCTGGATGTACAATCTCGAGCGTGCCCGGGATCTCGGCACCACGCATCTGAGCTGCTACTCGCTCACCGTCGAGCAGGGCACGCCGCTCGCGCGCATGGTGGTGCGTGGCATGGTGGCGATGCCGCCGGAGGAAAGCGACGCGGAGCTGTTCACGCTGACCATGGAGACGCTGGAGGGATGGGGCTTCCGGCAGTACGAAGTCTCCAACTACGCGCGCGAGGGATACGCCTGCCGGCACAATCTCACCTACTGGCGGCACGAGGATTACCTGGGATTCGGTCCCTCGGCCCACAGCACCTGGCAGGGCCGCCGCTGGTGGAACCTGAGCAGCCTCGACCACTGGCTGGGCGCCGTGGACGAAGGACGCCTCCCCGAGGCGGGCGGCGAGCTGCTCGATCGCGACACGCTGCGCCGCGAGTACATCTACCTGCGTCTGCGCAGCGAGGGCATTGATCTGGTGGATTTTCGTCGGCGCTTCGACGCCGATCTCGTGCGGGACAACCGTGCCTTCATCGATCGGTGTTTTGCGGGAGGGACGCTGCGGCTGGAGGACGACCGGCTGCTGCTCACCCGCGAAGGGATACTGCTGTGCGACGAGATCTGTGCGGAGTTGGAGTAAGAACGGAACTTGTTACCCTCCTCGTTTATCAATCCCCCTCATCACTGGGCTCCCGTCTATATTGTCACACTCGCAATATGACCGGCGAGCGTAGCAACGAATCTGTGCATTCCGGTTGCTTCGCTCAATTCCCTGTAGCTTCCAGTATTCTGTTTCTTCCTGTTCGTCAATACCAGCGTTGCTGTCGTACACAAATTCTCTCTCATTAATTTCTCACAAAGAATCCGGTAGCGATCAGCATAAGAAGCATCGTTGAATTCCGGAAAGATCGGAAAATGAACCGATCCGTCTCTGACCGGGTGAATGGAACGAGGGCTTTCCTCAAGCAGCATATACCAGCCGACGAATGGTCGAGGTCCATCTCCGAAGGCACCTTCACGAAATGCCGTCCAAAAATCGAGAGAAGAACCGATCGCTTCTTCACAACGGTTGTTGAAATTGTTGCCGAAGGATGGGCCAACTTGACTCTTGAATTCCAGAGCAGCAACGATCGTTCCTCGAGACAACAGGAGGACATCCCAGATTTTTGTCGGCCGGTAGTACCCCGGTAATGTGAGGAGTCTCCTGCCCAATTGAATTTCGATCTGTGATTTTCCGTTCTTCATCGCGATCTCATGAACGAGCGAGATGAATCCATCCATGTTTCTCCCCGCAGTCACACCGGACCGTTCCCCCCGATCCACACCTCCCTTCCGCGCTTGTGTTTCGTGTGCCTGATGACGTTGCTGCCAAAATTCACGCACAGCAAGTCGGGTGCGCTTTCTGTAATTTGCAAGGTTAAGACTCATCCTGTCATCCCTTCGAACATTCGGTACAGATTCCCCTCTTGCTCCCGGGAAAGGCCGTAGAGACGAGCGATAATTTCCCGAACCTTTGGGTCATTACCCGACTCAGCTGAATCGATCAAGATTTGACGTGTCCGCGTAGAAACATCCTTCCATAGCGGAATTCGAATCCTTCGTAAGTACTGCGCCTGAAAGCGCAGATATCCTCCACGCATCTGTGTACTGTACGTAGAAATAAACAATGTCGATATCGGCGATCGTAAAACCGTCTGAAGAGCGCGGAGGTCCCACTCTTTTGCTACCACGTAATAGAGATTGTGGTGGGGATAATACCTTCCCGAATCATAGACGATGTGCGCTTTCTCTTTGATATCAGGGATCAATAATTTCGGTTCTCTCACCAATGTCGGATGAATTCGGTCGATTGTACGATACCATCTTTTCGGTTGGCGCTGTGCGCAATTTCTTTTTCGCAGGTGCGCCTGATGAGAAATGAGATAATCACTCAAGCCGGGATACTCTTCCAACCGGACAAGATTTCCCTCCTCATCAAACGGATTAATAACATAATCCCCTTTCCAGTTTATCGTCCCTGTGACAATGTCCCGAGTCCGTACAAGCGGAAGCAGCCGATCGCGTTCTATCTCTACATTTTCTTTACGAACGATATAGATCTTATCGGCACCAGTGGCTACTCCAATCCCGACCCGACATCCAGCGTCTTCGATTGCGGGGAAACGGCTTTCCAGGTGCTGAAGAAGTTGACGATCATGTGATGAATCGAGCAACCAGGGCTGAGCGCCATTGACGACATTTTCCGCAATCTGCGTCCGTTCCCGTACTGCCCTCTCCGGGTCCTGCAATTCAAATCGCAGCCGTTCAAGGGAGATTCGCGATGTATCTGGGCGATGAGCGATACGGGTGATGCCATCACCTTTGGTATTGGCAATCACGGTAATCGCCGGATATGCGGAGACCTCACTGTGGAACGCATCCGTTCCAACCATATCGATGTAATACTCCAGATGGAATCCGGACGAAACCAGTTGCCGTAAGGTCTGTCCGTATCTGTTCTTCATCCAGCGATCTGAGCAAATGTATCCTAGTCTCCCTTCCGGGAGCAATTCACATAATCCACGTTCAATGAACGGCACATACAGGTCCGCTCTATCATACATTGTCCTGTAGCGTGACCGGTACTCGCGAAGGAGTTCGACGGGGATAGATTCCTGTCGGAGGTACGGAGGATTACCGACGACATGTGTGAACTGTAAAGGAAGATCAATCAATAAAAAATCCCCATGTATCAACCACGATGAAATCACATCATCCACATCCTTGCCGGCATACGAATATGACCAAAAAAGCTCCTTTAACCTCCTTTTTGCGACTTCAATACTCTCATGGTGAACCTCAACGGCGCGAATGCATTTTGTGAGTGCCCGAAGGTCATTCTTCTCCTCTCGAGTATATGCCTGAAGCAAACGATCCGCCGCGATGACCAGAAAATCCCCCTCCCCGAATGATGGTTCCAGCAATCGAAATGAGAGAAGAGGTTTCGACGCGACATACCCCGTCAGATCGAGTATTAATTCGACTACCGATTCTTTTGTGAACACTGCGCCGCGCTCAGCTGCACCAGCGCGGGAGTAAGAATCAGGAACAAACGCGGGTTCAGGCATTGGTAACTGCAACTGGAATGACATGGTTTCTCCCTCTGAAGTTATCTGTGGTGACTCTTCCAAACAAGCTGTTGTCATCTGTTTTGCCAAAGGTCACAGCAAAGACATATGTCTAAGTTACAGTAAATGTAGTCATGATCCAACAGGAGAAAGAGTTGCTCAGTCACTCCAACCCCATCTTCTCCCGTATCCGGTGCCACGCCCAGACGTAGCGGGTGAAGCGGTCGCGGTCGCGGTCGTTGAAGGAGGAGATGCGCGTGGTGTCCATGTTCTGCTCGAGGTCGAGCAGCTTGACGCGCATGGACGGTTCATGTTCCATCACACGGTCGATGTAGGCTTCCCACTCCTCCCCCTCGCGCTTGGAGAGATGGTCGACGATGGTGAGAACCTCTTCAGGGAAGCCTTCATTACGCAGATCGTCGACTGTGAGTGTACTGTCTTCGATCACGTCGTGCAGGAAACCCGCGGCGATTTCGATGTCATTATACGCGCCGAGGCCGACGTGTAGCGGATGAAGGATGTACGCCGAACCGTGGCGGTCTGTCTGTCCCTCATGCACATCGAGAGCGATGGCGAGGGCACGTTCGATCATGGCGGAGCCGGTGAGTGGTTTGTTCATGGGAGGAATGTACGAATTCCCTTGAAGCGATGTACTGCGAGCCAGGGGCTCGCGGGTACGGCAGAGTGGAGACGAGTCGATGGCTCGCAGGTACAGACCATGAAGAGATACGGGCGAGCCGGCGACTCGCTTGAGCATGAGCTACGGCACCTGACTCGTGCGCTCCTTCGTGATATCCATCCCGCCAATATTCCGTAGAATTGGGGCCCGGTCATTCCCGGCACCGGAATATTTGACGACACCGTTCAGATCGGTGTCCTCCAGGAAATACCCGGAGACGGAGGCAGTGATATCCGAGGATGCAATGCGGGTCAGAATCGCCGCGGGATCGTTTCCGCTGCCGATGTATCGCAGTCGGCCGTCTGCATTGGCATCCCCCGACCAGAGTGCGAACGGAGCCTGCCCGCCTTGCAGTCCGGTCATCGGTTCCGACCCCCATGCCTGTCCCTGTGCTGAGGTAAAATCGTAGCGTGGCGTCGTCGGTGACACCTGCAGGATATCGGAGCTCATGACGGCCAGATGGTTCCGGTGCCGCACGACGAGATAATACGCACCCGGTGAAACCGTTGGAAAGCCGACCGGTCCTGCTCCATTCGTATCGACCACGATACCGCTGGAAAGGAGGAATGCCGCACGGCGGGCAACCGCCGTTCCGGTCGGCGAGGATCGCAGCTCCAGCAGTATCCAGTCGACCACCGTGTTCGATGGGATAACAGGGACCTGCTCATTCCCCGAATAATTCCAGGGTGCGGCGCCGTACGGCTGCTGCAGCGGAAGACGGTTACCGCTCTGCAGCGTTGTCCGCATGTATCCCGTCGAGTCGACTGCCGCACCCTGAAGAGCCACGCGAGTGTCGACGATGCATGACTGCACGGGAAGGACTTCGTATCCGGTAAAATCTCCGGTCAACTGCACCCCCGTCGCACTGAGGCGATTCAAAAGTGTGTCTGCAATGGTTCTCTGGTACCATTGTGACCCGAGCCACTGTCCGGTGTACATGTTGTCCTCTGGTCCCACCACATCTGCATCGACGTATGAAAAGGTCGCGTTTCCCGTGCGCATCACCGTCGAGACGAGATCCAGTGTCCAATACCGGTTGATGTACGACGCAGTACTCGAGTTCTGCGGGTGCTTCGCGTTGGTGACTTTCGCCGATGCGAGGAACGAGCCGGCCACATTGGGGAACGTCACCGACACCGGACTGTATTCCGCCGTCCCCGTCAAATCACCGATCGGGTACGTAAAGGATCCACCCCCGTTGAACTGTCTGACCAGCGCACCCGAGCCCATCGTCGCAACCATGCTCGTAGGTGAAAACGAGGCTGTGCCGCTCACGATGCTGCCTGTCGTTCCTATCACGACATTCGAATCCACGATCACGAAGACGGCCTGCGACAGGGTCAGCACGCCGTTGGAATATGCGATGCCGGTCAGTGTTTTCGTGCTGTTGGCAAGCACGAGGTCGTCGTCGTAGATCCCTCCCGGGACATATTGGGGTGACGAAGCATAGAATTCCATCGTCCCCTGTTTTCCAAGCGTGACCGAATACCAGCGCATCCCTGACGGGAGGGGAGTTGTGCTCGTGTTCGCGGTCCGTAGTCTGCCCATGACGAAGGTAAACTGTGGTGCGCCCCGCAGCTGCCAGGTGCCGAGATCGAACGTCACCTCATTGGTATTGGTAAATCCTTCGACATACATCTGATGCGTCACCGTGATGTGCCCCGATGCGGTGACGGTGCGCGACACCCCCGTCGCCGAAAATTTCAACACGTAATAGGTTCCGGAAGGGACAGTCTGCGCTCCCGTGCCGTCAAAGTACACGTAGCTTCCCCATGATTTCCCGGCGGGGAGCGGCGTGTTCGTCGTACATTCGGTGGAAATGAATCCGGCATTCGAGACGGCCCCGGTGAACTGAAGTGGATACTGCTTCAAGTACAGAAACACCGCATTGTTGACGGTTATTGAGGTGAAGGTGTACAGGCCGATATTCTCATCCACGGTGCAGTTGGCCGCAATGATAACATCATCTCCTGTTCCGGGCTTGTTTCCCCCCTGCCAATTCGATGCCTGGCTCCAATTTCCGGATGTCTGGAACGTACGTGTAGCGCCGTTCAGCATGCCGGTGGTCATGCCGAGTCCGAGGATTACCAGCAGGGATATCAGCGTTTTCATGATGAATTCAACTCCTGAGCGCAATACACCATTTAGCGGTTCCCCATCAGGAAGATGGGAACCGCTGAGGAACGGGATCTTCCGGAAAGAATGAGGAAATGACTGCCGGTCGTGATTCCCAGAAGCCCAAGACTGCGGACATGCGATCCCGCGGGAAGATGTTCGTGTACGAGGAACGCGCGAACACGGCGGCCAAGCATGTCGACGAGTGTGAGGGAAACAACGTCATCGGCAGGGAGGACAAACGCGAGTATCACGGCATCGGTGGCGGGATTCGGATACACCTCACAGTGGAACCGTGATGGCGGGATGGCGTCCTGCCGAATCTCGACGACAGGAGAATACCCGACACTACCGTCTCCGTTCAAAATCTGCAAGCGGTACGACAGGACCGTCGAGGATGGGGTGGACTGCGGAAAGGGGTCGGTGCAGCTATACCATCCTTCACTGTTCGTCTCATCCACCGGCACCATCCGGACCATGCGCCAGCTCCCATCCGGTGATTGCCGCTGAACCATGAATCCGATCACACTGCCAATATCGCGGAGTTGCCATTGAAGGTAGACCGAGTCTTTCGTCGTCCATCCCCGGAGCGCGCTGACGACAATCGGGAGCGGCACACCGTTGACACTTGCCTGATAGATGTTCCCGGTGCGATCCTCCCCTCCAATCTCAGCGTAGTACGATCCATTGTTCGCGGCGGTCCAGGCATCATTGACGAGTTCGAATGTTCCCATCCCCTGTCCCGTCTGCATGACGGGAATGGACAGCACCGTCACTTCCGTGTTTGCGGGCCAACTCACCGTCTGCGCCGTGGCTGCGGCGAATTTCTGGTAGTGATAGGAACCTGAAACCTGCTCACCGTTCTGTTTGCTGACTGCATATGTCGGGGAGAACGGTGCACCGAGACTCACACCGTAACTGCTGCGCCATCGAATGGTGAAAACGATATTCGAGAAAGGGAATCCCGCGACGGTTGCCGCAGGTTTGATACGGATCTCGAGCGTGCTGTCGGAGGGATGGAAAATGCCGGCGTCCACCTGCTGTGCGTGCAGCATCCTGCCGAGGAAAAGCAAACCGGCGACGACCAACAGCAGGAGAACGGCTTTTCGTATCATAACTCCTCCGTGATCGGAATGTACGAACAACACGTCGAGGCGATACGGGGATCGCTTGAGGGAGTGACGTGAGACTTGATTCGATGCCGTTATCTATCGAATTGCGGGATAAGAGTCAAGTGCGTTCGGCGTCCCCCGGCGCTCGTTTCCGAAGATGCTTTCCCATCAGGAATTTCATCGGGGCGCGCTCCTGTGTACGAGCATCTTGCCATCCTGCCATCTTGCCATCCTGCCATCTTGCCATCCTGCCATCTTGCCATCCTGCCATCTTGCCATCCTGCCATCTTGCCA
>JAFGKR010000351.1 GCA_016928515.1 Bacteroidota bacterium
GCGGCATTTGTCACCGTCAAGGAATTCTCGGATGACCATTACATCATGATGGTCACGAGCAAGGGAACGGTGAAAAAGACCGTGCTCAGCGCATACGGGAATCCCCGGTCGACCGGCATTATCGCAATCACGCTGGCCAAGGGTGACAATCTTATCAACGCGAAAATCACCGACGGGAAAAACGATATCCTGATCGCCACGAAATTCGGACAGGCAATCCGGTTCTCCGAACAGGATGTCCGCGACATGGGCCGCAACGCCACAGGCGTTCGCGGGATTTCCATCGTCAAGAACGACGTCGTCATCGGCATGATCGTCAGCCGTCCCAACGGAAACGTCCTCGTCGTCAGCGAACACGGTTACGGAAAACGCAGCGAGGTGTCCTCGTACCGAATGACGAAGCGCGGCGGCAAGGGCGTCATCACGATGAATGTGACCGCCAAGACCGGACAGGTCATTGCCATCAAGGAAGCATCCGATCAGGACGACATCGTCATCATCACGGAAAAAGGCCTCGTGATCCGGCAGCATGTACGCAGTATCCGCGTGATGGGCAGAAACACGCAGGGTGTGCGACTGATCAACCTGCGCGACGGTGATTCCATTGCGGATGTGGCACGCGTCAGCGTGGATCAGGATATCGACAACAAGAATGCGGAACTGGTTGAGCCAGAGCAATGACGGTGCTCTCTGCCATCATCATCTAGGTCCGCTACCTTCGAGAAATGATCGAACTCGCATGCACTAACCCTGCGGCGGCGAACGAGGTAGGAAGCTGACATTCCAGAGATTTCGGAGCGTAATGGACGCTTGCTATTGACTTTTTTCCCCGTCATGACTAGGTTCCGAGTATTCCGTGCACAGAGGTCTCCGAATCTGTACCATCATTTACCCGATATCCGCATTCTTCCCCGGCAGCAGATCGCCGATCTTCCACTGCCAACCGACGAGAGTCATAACCCTGTGAGGTGTCCATGATACGAATTCGTGCAGCACTCTATACCGCGCTGATGAGCATGATCCTTCTGCCTGTGCTGACGTCCGCGCAGACCGACGACGGCTCCATCGAGGCCTCGTGGAAGCGTGCGCCGTCGCAGTCTGCATCTACGGAGCAGCGGATCGTTCCTCCTCCACCTCCATCCCGGGAGGCGGACCGCTCGGCAATGGACTACACGAAAACCGCATGGGACGCAGAGCGATCCCCCGCGTCGCGTCCCTGGCTGAAACTCACCGCGCAATCCAGCGCGCGAGAGTATTACGACGCCAACGCCGCAGTCATTGATTCCCTCTCCAGCCTGTATTGTCTTTCCTCGAATTACATCAGCACACTCCGCATCCGTAACCAGCAGGCCATGCAGGGACGGGAGCCCCGACTGAAGGAATTCGCCTACGAGGAAGGGGAACAGCCAGTCCCGACTGCGAGCGCACGGACATCTCTGCATGCCCTGCACAAGGAATTGCTGCAGCTGATGGAGCGCTGTCTGGTCGGGCGCTGACGTCCACCGATGAGAGAATCAACTTTGCCACTCATATCAGGAGCCTGCAAATGAAACACCTTGTACGTCTATCCTTCTCCGTCCTGCTGTTACTGCCCTTCCTCAGCGGCTGTCAGCCGATTGTGAGCGAGCAGGAAAACAACTGGATCACGTATGGCGTACGTGACGGACTGGAATACAACGAGGCCTGGCGTGTCGTGCAGGATGCCCTGCTGACTCGCGGGTACCAGTTCGAAACCCTGTCGAAGGACGATGGCTACATGAAGTCGGAATGGCTGCATGAGACCGTGGAGTCTCTGGGCGTGGAAGTGCGGACACGCATCTCCGTCAAATTCACCTACGGACGGCGGACTGTCCGCATCAAGGTGGACGAAGACTACATCATCGGCTACAAGGAGCCGGGTGTGGACATCCCCCGCGTCGCCGACCTGAAGGTCGAGCTGCGCGACCGGTTGCTTTGATGCAACCCATCCATCAGGATTGAATCCATACCAACTCCGGAGGCCTTTATGAACACTCACACTGCATCACATCCCCGCCGCGCCGGCGTCCGCGGCCCGGCAGCCTGGGTGATTGTGGCGGTTTTGAGTATCTCGGTGCTCAGTCCCGCGCAGACCCATGCCCAGGGCAGGGCGTTGCTGGATATTGCGCGCCAGTCCATCGTCCAGGTTCCTGACGGCATGACAAGCCTGAACATGTCCATCTACGGCGTGACACTCGGCATGCCGTGGGGGGAAGCCCGCAATGTGCTCGACCGCGGAAACATTCCCTATATCTTCCAGAAAGGCACTTCCCCGGTTGTCTACATTCCGCCGACCAGTTCAACCTATTACTTCATTCTCAATCCCAGCTCCTATGCGGTCATCGAGATGGGGATCATCGGTACCGCTGACCTGCCGCTCGATAATCAGTACCTGTTCGACGGGCATCGCTGGCGTCTGACGACAGCACGAACCCAGTTTTTCGGAAACGAGGGGGAATATGTCGTCAACGAGGAAGGGGAAATGTACAACTTCCCCTATCACGGCTTTGTGCTCAAGTATCTCACACCGGAAAATTTCCGTTTTGTCATGGTGGCACCGACGAACTCGCCGCTGACAACGTACGGCAAAAATCTGAAACCGGGTGGGACGCCGGTCGCCGCTCCTCCGCCACCACCGCCTCCACAGCCCGTGCAGGCGCAGCCGGTGCAAATCCAGCAACGCGAACTGGAGATGTGGCTGCAGAAATTCCAGATGGCCCGCGATAACTTCGAAACCCGACGCTACGCCACTGCGCTGAGTCTCTTCCAGGAAATATCCGAGCAGGCTCCGGAGCCCCTTCTGCAGATACGCAGCATCTACTGGATGGGAGAAACCTACTACGGCATGAAGCGCTACCGCGACGCCCGCGAGCAGTTCGAACGCGTCCTTCGTGAAACAGATATTGAATCCCTCCGAGCCCCTGCACGCAAGATGATCGCGAACTGCAATAAAAATCTCTGATACTTCGATTCCCGTATTTTCCCGAAAGGCTGTCTCCCAACGACAGCCTTTTTCCTTTCCCATCACTACCAGTCTGCTGCGCACACGCAGTCATATCCGCTCTCCGCTCCACGCTCTCCGCTCCACGCTCTCCGCTCCACGCTCTCCGCTCCACGCTCTCCGCTCCACGCTCTCCGCTCCACGC
>JAFGKR010000074.1 GCA_016928515.1 Bacteroidota bacterium
AAGCACCGCCGCACTCATGAGTATCGGCAGCGGACGGCGTCGGACGAGATCGACGACGAGATACACGACGGCGAGCAGGGTGAACAGCAGCAGTACACCGGACCAGGAGAAAGTGAAAAAGCGAAGCACCTCGGAGAGGAATGCACCGATACTACCGGAATAGTAAGCGAGCTCCGACAAGAACGGGAGGGGAAACACGCCTGTCCCCAGTGCGGCATTGAATACCGCGTATCCCGCGGCGAGGAGAAGGAACAGCAGTGCGCCGATGCCCGTCTGCCGGCCCGTCACCGCGGTGCCGGGTACCGAATCCGGCTTGTTCCGTGCGGGAACGGCGAGATGATTGTAGAGAAGATGCACGATGGCAGCGAGGAGGAACAACAGCGCGTCCGGCTTTACCCAGAGCGCAAGTCCGGCGAAGAGGAAAAACAGCACCGAGCGCCGGGCGAAATACGCCGTCGCGGATGCGAGAATCAGCGCGGAGAACAACATCGTGGGGACGCCCGCAACAGCGGCGCTGCCGAAACGCGGCGCCAGTGCGATCACGAGCGCCGCACATGCGGCGAGCCATTGCCGATCGGGGAACAGCAACAAACCGAGCCGGAATGTCAATCCCGCCATGACGGCGAAGGATGCGATGCCGAGAATAAAGCTCGCTGTGATGCCGTCCGATGTGAACAGTGCGATCCCGGCGAGCAGCAATACTTGCAGCGGTGCGAGCGCTCCCGATGTGATCATGTCCGTCGCATGGAAGGAATACGCTCCGTATTCCAGCAGCGATCGTGCGAATACGAGCGGAATGTATGCCGCATCGAGCGGCAAACCGGTCTCCTCGATCAGGGCTTCCATCGGGAGCGTGTAATACAACCCCGATACGACGGCGATCAGCGGAAACAGCGCGGTCAGGAGCCGCCGGTACGTTTCGCTGAAGCCGAATACGGCGACCGGCGGTGGCGTTTCCTTCCGCGGCGCGGGGCGGCGGGAGTCTTTCTTCCGGGACATATCCTCACATCACTTCATTCGACATATTCCGCAAAATATACCAAATTCGCGGCTCCCGGACACGGCATCGCGAAAGTCCGCGTGCTCCCCCAGGCAGGCTGCTGGTACTATTTCCTGTTGCGGCAACAGACCCCGGGCGCACTGCATATGCGCATATTTCCGCCCCGTTGACAATGATACAATAATCATTAACTTATCCGGAAATACGAATGCCGTCAATCAGGACGATTTCGGCTGCCCATGGCCGCCTCGTTCCACACCGTCGCATGACGGCAGGATGCATCACGAAGACGTGCGTCTGATACTGCACGTTTTCACCGGAACCGTTCCCGTTTCTCATCGATCCGGGGATGTCACCGAAGAGAGAACGTACGGTGACATGCGCTTCCGCGATGCACGATGTTCCGCCTGAATATCACGGAGGTGTGTTATGCGGTTCCTGCCACTGTTCCTCGCGACGGGATTTCTTTTTCCGATGCTGCTTCTTCCGGCGCTGTCACAGCCGATCGATCCGGCATCCGGCAGTGATCCGTTCCCGGCGTCCCCGCCGGCATTCAGCAATCAACTCGACTATACCCTCTATCACGGAGGCACGAAAAACGAATTCCAGCCGATGGTACGCGTCGACCGGATGGGCAATGTGCTGGTATGCGGACAGACACAGGGTTCGGATTTCCCGCAGATCCCGTTTGAAAGCGTGTATCCGCTGAACAGCAGTTCCGTCTTTGTCGCGAAATTCCGGCCCGATGGCGATATCATCTTCAGCAGGCGCTTCGGCACCCGCATGCAGTTACTGGATGCATCCGTCGGCGCGGGAGACGATGTCATTCTCCTTGTCGGCGGAGGCACAGCGCTCGATACCCTTGTGACTCCCGGCGCACAGTGGACGACCCCTTCACCATACGGGATTCTGGTTGTCGACAGCTCCGGGGGAGTGAAATACGCATCGTACATCCGAACGGACGGCCTGCAGGAAATCGTCGACATGGAGACGGACTCCAACGGGGACATCTACATGCTCGCGCATACATACCACACACCCCCGATGGTGACGCAGGACGCACTCTTCCCCGTCAATCAGGGAAGTGAGGATGGTTTTATCATGAAATTTTCCGGGCAGGATTATGGTCTCATCTATGCGACATGTTTCGGCGGAACCGGCCACGAGGAGTACACACACATCGCTACCGACGGCTGCAGTATCGCGATTGCGGGGATTACCTGGGACGATGGGGGATATCCTCTCGTCAATCCCGTCCAGGACGCTCCCGCGGGGAATCAGGATTTCATTGTCTCACGGTTATCGGGCGACGGACAGCAGATCCTGTATTCCACATACATCGGTGGAAGCGGAAGGGAGGTCTGGGCGCGAGCGGGAACATTTTACCGACGACTGCGCTTCGATCAGGATGGCAATCTCTACTTCATCGGCGAAACGTCCTCCACGGACTTCCCCGTCACCCACACGATCGGGTGCTTCACCAGCGGGGTCAACGACATCGTCCTCTGCAAATTTTCACCCACGGGTGATTTGCTGCTTTCCACAATGATCGGAAGTACGAAAAGTGGTCTAGCCGGCGCAATCGATATCGACAATTGCGGAAACGTCATTCTGACCGGCACGGCGGACAGTGACGGCTTCGTGCTCCGTGATCCTTTCCTGACACGCGGGAACGGCTTTCTCATGGTGATCGACACCGAGACACCGGACCTCCTGTTCAGCACACGAATCGGTGATATCCCCGGCTCGCCGCGCATCCCCTCACTCATCCTGAATTGTACAACGGCATACTTGTCCGGCTCAACATCAGCTGTTGCCGGGATGCCTGCCACTCCCGGTTTCCCTTCGCCTCAACCGAACGGGTACGACGTTTTCCTCTCCTCCGTCACCATGGCGAATCTCTGTCCCCGCATGGCCCTGGATGATTTTCTCATGACCCTGCCGGAGATTTCGCTGGACATGCAGGCGATCGACACGCTGTTCATCGATGTACGACGGGGCGTGATCCTTCCCGCTCATTTCCCGATCGACGTGACGATACGAAACCTGTCGACGGACACGGAATCGAACCCGCTGCAGATGTCGCTGCGGCTTCCGGATGAAACGGAACTCCTCCCGGGCTCGCCGTCGGTCGACTTCGAAATGGGCGTGTTTCAACCCCGCGAGGAACGAACGATTCGCTGGCTCGTGCGTCCCCTTCTCGACAGCATCATCCCGCAACAGGAGATCTGGCTCGAAGCAGCAACGATGCAGAAAGGCCCCTGCCCGGCACGCTCCTCGGTGCGTCTCCGCATCCCCGTCGTGTACCGGGATCTCGCTTACGCGGAACTGATCTGCGATGTGGGACTGCGTGATTCCATCCTGCTGACCGCGGACGAGACCCGACTCCGTGAGGATACAGCCGTCGTGCAGGTGCGGATCACCAATCTTCTCGATACTCCCGCACCGCTGCACGCCGTTCGACTCGACATCGAAGCGGACGCCGGGGTTTCGCTGCTCGATCCTCCCGATCCGGTCATGCAGGTCGCCCCCATCCCGCCGATGCAATCCGTCATTCTCCAATGGAAGGTACGTGTGCTGTCTTGGCAATTCGACCGATCGGTCCATTTCACGGCCGTGGTGATCGATACCTTCGGATTTCCCATGCAAGCATGCGAAACGAATATCCGAATTCCGGGTGCTCCCGCGTCAATCTGCGCGGTGCAGGCACCCACGCGGATCTCCTGTCTCCCGGACGGCAGTTTCGATCCGTCTCCCGTTACCGTGCGCGTCACGGTGGAAAACCCTTCGGACACGACACGGTTCTATTCCGGCCTGTCGCTCGATCTGTCTTCCGCACCGAATCTCCGCCCGGTAACAGGCGACAGTCTGACGCGTGACGACTTTTACATCCGGGAACGCTTCAGACGGGTGTTCGAATGGCATCTCGAAGTGCCTCCGGGACTCGGCGCCTCCACCCGCGACACCATCCGTTGCAGATACGTGACGGTTTCCGATGGGGCCATGCACTTCTGTGAACGGGAAATCACACTCCTTCTGCTCAGCGACGACGTCAGCTGCGGTATCATGGCCGAGGATGAACTGGCACTCGATCCGGGCAGCGGGACGCTGATGCAGGATACCATCCCCGTCAAAGGCGTCGTATGGAATGCCGGCACATCCGTGGTATCGCTCGCCGAGGCGCGCCTGAGCATCCCGGTCGGGCAGGGCGCGACCGTCATTGGAGATCCCACCCGCCCGCTCGTGACATTGCGACCGGGTGAACGTGACACCGCCGACTGGATGGTCCACGTGCACGGATATCCCCACGCACGGACCGTGTCCCTGACGATGACCGCCTTCACCGCGGATGTATCGGAAGTGACACACTGCATCCATGATCTGCGCGTCCCGGCGGTGCAACCGTTCTGTCGCGTCGATTTCCTTCCCGACAGTGTCTTCTACGACGTCACGACACAATCGTACACCCCCGCCACGTTCGAACTCTCGGCGACACTGACGAATCCTGCCGACAGCGCACTCGGTTTCATCCGTGCGGAGGTCGACACGACGGGTCTGACCCGCGCTCTGCTCCTCTCCCCGCCGAGCGCGGAGCGCACGGACCTCCTGCCGAACGATCAGTGGGAAGTCCGTTGGCGCTTCGAACCATTGTGGGCGGATCGCCCGGATGACATCGACATCCCCGTGCGCTTCCGTCTCGTTACGATGGGGAAATCCGTCACATGCTCGGATGTGATTCATATTGACGGTGAACCGCTGGAGATCAACCTGCAATGCGGCACGGCAGGACATGACAGTGTCTGGGCGGATCGCTTCTACGAACGCCTCATTCCGAATCCGGTGCAGGTACAGTATTCATTCGTGAACATGGGGAATACGACGGTTTCAGGATGTGAAATCGCCATCCTTCCGCCTCCGATGCTCGACCTGATCGACGGGCAGGACAGCATTCGTTTCGTGCCCGAGCTTCCCCCGGGAGCGCGCTTCGATGCGGAATGGCTGCTCGCCATCGCCGAGGATCGTGCGACACCGGGTCCATGGATGGTACACTGGCAAAGCGCCTGCGGCGACAGCGTGCTCGATCTCTCCTGTGATCTGCGGATCGGCATCGCGGAGCACCCCCCGCAGGGAGTCGTGGCGAGTCCCTGGTTACTTCGTTTCGAAGCCGAAAAAGACGGTCCGCTCCCCGGGTCGAAAACGGTGGATCTGTGGACCGGGGGCGGAACGGAACCGCGCTGGAGCGTCTCCTCAACGCCGCTCTGGCTCGACGCGCAGCCGCTCACCGGTGACGGTCATGTGACGATGCACGTGCAACCGAACACGACCGCCCTGCCGGTCGGAACACATCGCGACGACATCGGGTTATCCGTCCCGCCGCTCCGAACGGGTCATATCCAGGTGCGGTATTCCATTCGGGATGTGCTGACAGCCGGAAACGCACCGGTCGCCGGCCGCGTGGAAATCGGAGGCGTATATCCGCATCCCGTACGGGCGGGCAGGCCGTTCCGGGTGGAATGCACCACAGCGGTTTCGTCGGGAGCGTCGCTCATTGTCCATGATCTGCTGGGACGCGAAATCTCCATGGCGGAATATCCGGTGACGCAGTCCGCAAACGAGCGATACGCGCTTCCCGTCACCATTCCACGACCCGGGATGCATCTGTTGACGCTGCGCTCGGGCACCGCCTCGGCAACGCGATTGATCATGGTCATTCCCTGATCTCGCTCCGGCGACGGAACGGAGGAATGAGCGGGGTTCCTTTCCCGATGCGCCTCCGGTCTTGAAAGCCGATTCGGATTTCCATATCATTCACTCACTGAATATTGTATCCTGAGTACACTCAAATCCACGTGTTGCACGACGTCTCCCGTCACTGCGCGGGATTTCCTGTCCACTCACTGAACCAGGAGAACATCATGAAACACCTCATCATCGCCTGC
>JAFGKR010000075.1 GCA_016928515.1 Bacteroidota bacterium
CCCGTATCCGGATTCACCGCGAACTGGACATTGGATCCTCCCGTATCCACACCGATGGTGCGGAGGCAGAGGATGGACCAGTTGCGCATCTTCTGGTATTCCCTGTCGGTGAGCGTCTGCGCCGGCGCGACGGTAATGGAATCCCCCGTGTGCACGCCCATGGGATCGAGATTCTCGATCGCACAGACGATGATGGCATTGTCGTTGCGGTCGCGCACCACCTCCATCTCGAATTCCTTCCATCCGAGAAGGGATTCCTCGATGAGGACTTCGCTGATCGGACTCGCATCCAGCCCCCGCTTCACCAGGTCGCGGAACTCGTCGACGTTGTAGGCAATGCTGCCGCCCGTGCCGCCGAGCGTGAACGACGGCCGGATGATCGCCGGGAAGCCGACGTCGTCGATCAGCTCCAGCGCATGGTCCATGCTGCGTGTGAAACCGCCGCGTGCAGTGTCGATACCGACGGCGTCCATCGCCTCCTTGAAGAGGCTGCGGTCCTCCGCCTTTCGGATGGCGTCGATATCAGCGCCGATCAGCTCGACACCGAACTTCTCCAGTATGCCGAGGTCATGCAGTGCCACGGCCGTGTCGAGCGCCGTCTGCCCGCCCACCGTGGGCAGCAGCGCGTCCGGCCGCTCTTTCTCGATGATGGACGCGACGATCTCGGGCGTGACGGGTTCGAGATACGTGGCGTCCGCCAGCGCCCGGTCGGTCATGATCGTGGCGGGATTGGAGTTGACGAGGATGACCCGGTAGCCCTCCGCGCGAAGGGTGCGGACGGCCTGCGTGCCGGAGTAGTCGAATTCACAGGCCTGTCCGATGACAATCGGACCGGCGCCGATGATGAGAATGGACTGAATATCGTTACGGCGTGGCATGGCGTTTGAGGATAGAGAAACACATTCGGGAAAGCAGGAAACGGAAGCGGGAGAACGGAGCGTGCAACCGATGAGAGAACATCATGCCGTCTGATCCATCAGTGCGGTGAACTGTTCGAAGAGATAGCGCGAATCATGGGGTCCCGGTGAGGCCTCGGGATGATACTGCACCGAGAATGCACGGTGTTGAGTGCTGCGGAAACCCTCGAGCGTGTCGTCGTTGAGATTCCAGTGCGTGATCTCCGCCGATGCGGGAAGCGAATCCGCATCGACGGCGAAGCCGTGGTTCTGGCTGGTGATCTCCACCTTCCCGGTCAGCAGATTCTTCACCGGATGATTGATGCCGCGGTGGCCGAATTTCATCTTGTACGTGCGACCGCCCAGCGCGAGCGCCAGCAGCTGATGTCCGAGGCAGATGCCGAACATCGGTCGCCGGCCCAGAAGTGTACGCACCGTTTCGATTCCGTAGGAAACGGCATCGGGATCGCCCGGACCGTTGGAGAGGAAGATGCCGTCGGGTGCGAAATCGAGGATCTCCTGTGCGGAGGTCTGCGCGGGAAAGACCGTCACGTCGCAGCCCTGTGCCTCCAGGAGACGGAGGATATTGAATTTGATGCCGAAATCCAGCGCGGCCACGCGGTAGCGGGCATCCGCCGCCGTGCTCCATTTCCATGAGGATGCGCAGGTCACTTCCTTCGCGAGATCCTGTCCGGCCATCGACGGCAGGGAGCGGATCTCGGTGAGAAGCTCGTCGACATTTCTGCCCGTGGAGCAGATGATGCCGTTCATCGCGCCGTCGCTGCGGATTTTTCTTGTCAGGGCACGGGTGTCGATGTTCTGGATGCCGACGATGCCCTGGCGGTTGAGATATGCGGGAAGGGAGGATGTCGCACGGAAATTGGAGGGAATGTCGCAGCCGTCGCGGACGACGAAGCCCGCGACCTGGATGCGCGCGCTTTCCACATCCTCCTCGTTGACACCGTAATTCCCCACGTGGGGATAGGTCATCGTGACGATCTGTCCGCGGTACGACGGATCGGTGAGAATTTCCTGGTAGCCGGTCATGCCGGTATTGAAGCAGACCTCCCCGCGCGTTTCGCCGACATGCCCGAATGCCGTGCCGTGGTATACCGTTCCGTCCTGCAGGACGAGGACAGCGTGTGTGCTCATCAATCTATGTATGTTCGGGTGTACGAAATGGTGCTTCAATATACGAAGCGGTGTCCCTACGGCCAAAAAGCAGGAGCAGGTGTCTGTAGGGGCGAGATTCATCTCGCCCGGGTGGATCCGCAGGGATTTCGACGCGCGGCTGCTGGGGCGAGATTCATCTCGCCCGGAAACTATTTCACCACCACCATACTCCGGGTTTCCACCGCGCGGGCGGATTCGAGGCGATAAAGATACGTCCCGCCCGGAAGATTTCCGGGAGCGAAGCGGACCTCGTGCATGCCGGGAGGCATGGAGCCGTCGACGAGTGTCTTTACCAGCTTGCCCTGGATGTTGTAGACCTGGAGGCGTGTGGGACCGCCCGGCGTGCCGAAACGGATGTGCGTCGCTCCGTGCGCGCTGCGCGAGAAGGGATTCGGGTAATTCTGCTCGAGCGTGAATCCCGCCGGAACGCCGCTGCCGCCCACACTGACGGGCGCCTGCACGAAGAGCGGGAGCGTCTCCCACTCGCCTTTCAGAATCAGTGAGCTCTTGGAGGGATTGACGCCGAACCACTGCTGCAGCACGGAAGCGTACATCTGCTTGAAGTCATACTGATGCTTCAGATCGCTGAAGCGGTCGAGATCAGCGAGATCGGGATTGTCGCCGTACACGCCGCCGTAGACTTCCGGACCGACAAAGAACATCGGCGCGGCTGTCCCGTGGTCCGTCCCCGCCGTGCCGTTGGCTTCCACCCGGCGACCGAATTCCGAAATCGTCATGAGCATGACGCGCTGCTCTTCACCGAGCGCCTTCAGGTCATCGAAGAAAGACGTGATGGCATTCGACAGATTTCCGAGCAGCTGTGTGTGCCGGGGTGTGCTGCCGCTGTCCTGCTGCGCGTGGGTGTCGTATCCCTTCTGCGTGATGACGTAAATCGGCGTCTCGAGTCCGCCCGCGATCAGCCGCGCGACGATCTTCAGGCGCTCGGCCACGTCATTGCCCGTGGGATACACGTCATTGTTGCTGACGGCGTTCGCCGCGTCGCGCACCGGCCTGGCGTACTGGTTCGCCTCCAGCGCGATGTTGCGAATGTATTCGAGTTCGAGTCCCGCCGGCGTGCTGGTGTCGGGGGGATCCCCGCCGCTGATGTCCGTTCCGGAAATGATGCGATAGAAGGTCTCGGGATCGTAGATCGCCATGCTCATGCCGACCTCGGACCCCTGCATCATGAGGGATGTCGTCGTCCCGATCTCGATGGCCAGCGGATGCTCGGGCGTCACCGCGGGATCAGGGTAGCCGGGGAACTGGTCGTCGAGGAAGCGGCCGAGCCATCCGTCCTCGAGATGCGTGTTGGCGTCCGCCGGATTGGTGTTGTTGGATCCCGTGAACCAGATGTCGGTGGAACGGAAATGCGACCGGTTGGGATTCGGATACCCGACGTTCTGCACGACGGCGAGCTGTCCGTCGTCGTACATCCGCCGGAAGCCACCCATCGCTGGATGCCAGCCGAGCGTGTCGTTAATGGGAAGGGGATTCTGTATGGCCAGCGATCCGCGCAGGTTGTGGTACAGGCTGTCTTCCTTCGGTACGACGGTGTTGAGTCCGTCGTTTCCGCCGTCGAGCTGCACGACGACGAGAACGCGTCCCGTGCCGCTGCGCATGGCGGCGCGGGCGAGTGACGGACCGTTGGCGTACGCCTTGACCGCGAAGGGATCGAACATGCCGCCCACCGTCGACGCGACGACGCCGGCCGCGATGCTGTTTTTGACAAAGTCTCTACGTTTCATGGTGTGTTCCTGAATCTGTGGAGCGTGCGTTCAACGGTCAGCAGAGCTGGGATTCACTGAGGCGCAGGACGGCCTTGAGCAGGTCTTTCACATGTCCCTCTGCGCCGGGCAGGTTGATGTTCCACTCGTATTCCGGCGCGCCGGCAAGCAGTTTGTCGAGCAGGATCTCGAACTGCTTCGTGCTCAGCTTCAGCGGCACGGCGTAGTCGAGAATATCCTGAATGAGTTTGCGCGGATTGTTGGCGTCGGACATGCTTTTGGCGTACTCGATGGCGTCCACACTGTATTTCGGTGTCGAGCGCATGTTGCCGTCGACGAGTTCGTCGGCGACGGACCAGCGGCTCGCCAGCCGGCTGGCGCTGATCCAGGAGCGGTACCCCGGCCAGCCCTTGACGTTGGGCGCCTCGAGCAACTGGCAGCCGAGCGCGCTGCACACCTGGTAGATGTACTTGTCATTGTCGGTGGCGATGTTCAGCTGCCGCATCTCGCCGATGTAGTACTCCATCGGGGAGGTGATATGGCAGCCGATGTTGGCGGTGTCGAAAAAGTGCTCGCTCTTGAGCAGCGTCTCCATCACCGGACGGATGTTCCAGTTGTTGTGTATCAGGATGTCCACCAGCTGCGGGATGATGGTTTCATCCGCGATTTCGTACACGAACTCGCGGTACAGCTTGCGGCAGATGAACG
>JAFGKR010000352.1 GCA_016928515.1 Bacteroidota bacterium
GCAGTTCGATTTCCTGCATGCGCTGGAGTCCCTCGACGGCGTGCCGGCGCAGCATCTCGTCCTGACGCGCGAGTTCGAGGGTCTGCAACCTGATTTTCGCTTCCCGTTGTTCTGTGTCCAACTGTGCCATGAGGCGGTTGATCTGCTGACGGCTCTCGCGATTCTCCATGGTGTCTTTCAGCGCAATGTACGCCTTGTACGCTGAGTAGGCGGAATCGTGTCTCCCGACATTTGCATAAATGTGATGAAGGATTTCGTAATTACGCATGTGCAACTGCAGATTATCCTTTGATGCGATCCTGACACTGTTATGAAGATTAACCAGTGCTCTCTCATCCTGTTCGAGGCGATGATAGACGTGGCCAAGCGCATTGTATGCCTCCGCTGCCTTCGAATACATTCCCTGACTCTCGTAGATCTCGAGGGATGTATCGAAATGCGGAATTGCCGATCGAGGATCGTCCGTTTTCCCGAGAAATACGCCGAGCTCGAGGCAGGCAGCGGCGATGAGGAAGGGTAATTCTGTCTGTTTTGCGACCAGAACCCCGGCCGTGTAATGCTTCAGCGCTTGTACATCGTCTCCCAGATGCGCGTACACGATACCGAGATTCGTATGCACATCGGAGACGTCTCCCAGGATACCGAGTTCCTTGAAGATTCCGAGCGCAGAGAGAAGGTATCCCTCCGCTTTCTCGAAGGTATCCCCCGTTCCGTATATAATGCCGAGATTCTTCTGGCATTTCGCTTCACCATATGGATTTTTCAGCTTCCGGTAAAGCTGCAGTCCCCGGAGGGCGTACCGAAGGGCCTCAACCTTTCTGCCCAGCTTGTTATGAATCTCGCTGAGCAGGTCGCAGCAGTGCGCTGCATGCGTATCAGAGTTGAAATGGCGGCAGGCATCAAGGGCCTGTTCAGCATGACTGAGGGCCATTGAATACCCGGAAAGCGAATGGTAATATTCAAAGGCCATTGCCATATGCGCATCTGCAATCCACTCGTACTTTCCGTTCTTGCGGCATATATCCATCGCCTGTCTGAATCGTACAATCGCCGTATCGGTCTGACCCCGTCGAAGAGCTATCTGTGCTTGATTCTGTCTTGCGAGTCTCAGCATATTGGAGTCCTTCGCTCTCATGGCAAGATCGACCGCTTTCCGCAGAAACTCGTCTGCACGATCGTGAGATCCCATCTGCTCATAAACGCCGGCAGTATTGTGCCAGCAGATGCATAATCCCTGCGTATCCCCAGCGGAGATGAAGAAGGCTTCACACTCCTTGTATTTTTCCAGGGCTAGATCGAGAGCCCCTTGCGTGACGTGTATACCAGCGATTTCCATCATCACATGCTGAAAACTGATCCAGTTCCCGGCAGGTCCCTTTTCCCTGAACGTATTCAGAGCATTCTGAAGATGGATCAAGGCCTCCACATACCGGAACTGTCTTGCCAGGAACCGCCCCAGAAGAAATGACACGCATCCATATTCCAGTCCGCACGGCTGCTGTCTCGTTAGCGCAAGCGCATGGCGATACCGATCGTGCGCCCTATCATCGCGTTCCTGTTCCTCGAATATCATAGCGATCCTTCCCTCTGCAAGGGCGGCCAGACATGACATTCCAATGTTTTTGAACGTTTCAAGTGCTCTTTCGAAAACCGGAAGCGCATCATTCAAACGCCCCTGCCTTGCGGCGAGCTCGGCTTGCCGGGCCCAGCATTTCGCCGCCTGCTCCAGATTGCCCGTTCGTTCGAAATACTCACCTCCTTTCCGAGAAGACCGTTCGGCCAGGTCCAGATCACCGCGCTCTTCATGCAACCTTTCCAGTGAATTACATAGCCATGCGGCCCGTCCGTACTCATCGATCTCTTCAAGCAGTCTGAGACTAACCGCATACGCACGAATTGCTTCTGCTGATTTCTGCTCCTGCTCGAAAAGCAGTCCCTCGTAGTGATGGCAGAATGCTTCATACAGTGTGTGACCGATGCGTTCGCACAGCTTCCGGCTTCGAAGAATGAACTCTTTGCAACGGTGGTAGTCTTTCAGGGAATAGTGGCACTTCCCGATGCCGTAGTATGCATAGGCAATGCAGCTCGCATCGTTGACCTGACGTCCCAGATCAAGACTGCGCTCGAACAGCCCCATGGCACGTTCATGGTTTTCCTCATCGCGGCATACATTTCCGAGGCGCTGGCAGGCGAGAGACATCCCTCTGATGAACCCTCGCCTTTCCGCAAGAGCATATGCTTCCTCAGCGTAGCGCCGGGACAGCGCCAGGTCCATGTCCCGAGTCAATTGAGAGAGTTCACTCAGGAGACGGACCTTCACGGTGTCCTCTTTCGCTGAGCCGAGGAGAGTAACGAGGCTGTCGATGCGACTCTGCTGTCCTTCAGCGGCAGTGGTCAAAAGGATACAAAGGCAGAATGAAGCGCACGTTGTCCGCGCGGCAGAGAGAATGCTGTGCATCATGATGTTATCCGTACGTTGAAACCGGAATAATCAAATGAATGATCTGTCACATCGATGAAAGCGTCTCTGTCGGACCCCGCAGCATCAGGACATCCGATTCACACCGGGGTAGACCGAACAGAGAATGAGAATAATATGATGCTGTTATCCTGAACATCGCGATCCTGTCGATCATAATCAAGCTTTCCTCCAGACCTGCAGGGACATGGTGCATGCCTCAACTGAGGTATTCTGATCATTTCCGCAGGGTCATCCAGCGTGTATACATGCGATCCCCAGTAGAAAGCCGGAACATATACATACCGGCAGGCATCGCCGCTCCGTTGAAAAGCACATTGTGTTCACCTTCCGGCAATGTGCCCGCGACAAGCGAGTGGATCTCACGCCCCAGCAGATCGTACACGCGGAGTGACACCCGTGTTTTCTCACGGAGGCGGAATCGAATCGTTGTAGCCGAGTTGAAAGGATTGGGGTGGTTCTGCTCCAGGATATCATCAGTCGGCAGTGACGTGCTGGCGGGATCCGATTTCGGAGTCCCCTCACAAATCATGGTTACAGCGTTCGCTGCAGGATCATAGATCTTCCCGCTCACCTGCACGTCCGTCACTGTAAAGCACCAGGTTCCGGAAGGATTCCGTGTCCAGCCCGTTTCCACGGTAACCTCGCCGTTTGCATCCGTTGTACCGCTCACCGTTCCAGAGGTTGGTCCGGCGTATGAGACCGCGACGAGAGCACCGGGCACCGGCTGACCGCCGTCATCCTTGATCAGAATGATATCCTGCGCGGCGATTTTGTTTCCTGGGTAAGAGATGCGGGAGATGGTCTGATCCGCTACGTGAACGTAGCCGGAGGGTACAGCATGGACTGTGATCGTGAGATGATCTGTCCCGGTGGCGGCGTTGTTGTCCGTGACGGTGAGCAGAACCGTGTACGTCCCGGGATTTTGATAGATATGCACGGGATTCTCAGCTGCACTGCTGCTGTTATCTCCGAAATCCCACAGCCAGGCGGTGATGCTTCCATCCGGATCGTAGGAACCGGCTGAACTGAAATCCACGGTCAGCGGCGCGTATCCGGAGAGGGGCACCGCAGACGCCGATGCGATCGGCGGCTGATTCCCGCCTGCACCGTGGCTCCACCATTCCCAGCCGTTGACCGGTTCGTAGGCGAGAAAGAGGAGCTGACCGTTCAGGACGGTAAGGCAGCGCGGATCTGATCCCTGGCCGGCGAGTGGATTGACGTCGGCAGCGAGATTCGTCCCGGAGGCGGTTCCGTCACTGACCCAGAGTTCATATCCGTTCCCGTCATCCGCGGGGAAATACAGCAGACCGTTCATCACGGAAAGTCTCCGCATGTACGCCTCATCCCAGGAGGTGAGTTTCGTATAGCCCGGATTTGCATCCGCCAAACCGGTATTGATATCCTTCACCAGTATCGTCCCCGCCGCGGTGCCGTTGCTCTCCCACAGTTCCCTTCCGTAGTCGGGATGGTATGCGGAAAAATACAGTTTCCCGTTCATCTCCGTCAGCCAGAAGGGTTCCGAATTCCCGGCACCGGGATTGATGTCCTTCACCAGCTGTGGTGCGCCCCCGGACAGCGGGAATCGCCACAGTTCCGTGCCGGTTGCCGGCGTATACGCAGCGCAGAACAGATCGCTCCCCAAGACGGTAAGCATCGATGGAGAGGAACTCCCCGCGCCGGGATTCAGATCGTAAACCATGGCGGTTCCTGCTGCCGTGCCGTCGCTGCGCCAGAGTTCGAAACCATGCTGGTCGTCACCATACACGGCGTAATAGACTCCGTTGAAGACGACGGGAGATCCTGCAATCTCCCCATATGCAGCGGGCCAGTACGCGTACGGGACAGTCGCGCAGGAGGCGTACTGCGCGGGGAAAATCGAGCAGATATCAGCGAGTTCCACCGTCCCCTGTCTGCTCCCGTCTGAGAGCCACATGTCCACCGCATGGATGAAGATTCCGCCTCCACCAAGACACAGGTCGTTGTCCTGAGGCAGCGAGGCGACTGTCAACGTCCCTGCCGCCGTACCGTCCGACTCGAGGAGATAGCGCTCGGACCTGGAGAGATCAGGCCAGGCGTTCGGAGGAAGCCAGGCGGCCTTGAAGTACACTTTTCCGTTCAAGGGAACAAAATCAAGCTCCGAATACACAGATGATGTTTTCCGCGCGATATTCTTCAGCAGAAACGTCCCGCCCGGGGTTCCATCGCTTCTCCAGGGCTCATCACCGTTGGCGGCATCACGGCCCTTGAAATACACGAGACCGTTTATCACGCGCAGGTCTTCGACGACGACAGCATCGGCGTAGCGGATGGTGCCGCTCGTACTGCCGTCCGTGCGCCAGAGCTTGATTCCTGTTCCGTCCTCCATGCTGAAATACATCACACCTCCGTCCACGTCACGGGTAATGACGGGAGGGGTTGAAGTCGATCCATTATAAGGATTGATATTCTTCAGAATCACGGCATTCTGTGCTTCCGCGATCAGGTTCAGAAATAGAACACAGTAGATTATCGCGGACAGGGTTTTCAACAGCTGTTGCATCATTACCTCCTTGCTTTTCAGGACGACGTTTATGAGATAGACCGTTATGGTATCGTTCGCAGTGAATTCGTCCGCGCTCCCTGCTCCCCCAGAAGTTCCGACAACAGAATCATTACCTGTTCCTTCAGGTAGAACCCTCGGGCTCCGCGTGCGAATGCAGCACGCCGAAACTCCTCGTCGCCGTAATCCGTGACAATGAAGATGCGGGCGTTCCTATCCAGTTCGTGTATCCGTTCCGTTGCCTCGAGCCCGTCCATTCCCGGCATCACGATATCCATCAGCACGATGTCCGGCGCGACGGCGGCGTACGCGGCCAGGGCGTCCTCCCCGCTGGTGCATTCCACGATGTCCGCGACATCCCGCGCGAGCTGTTCGCGGAGAAACGCCCGCACATTCGCATTATCATCGA
>JAFGKR010000353.1 GCA_016928515.1 Bacteroidota bacterium
ACGCCGTTGCGCATGGACGTGCCGACTTCGAGGTGGATTCGTTCGCCGAGGCGGTCGAAATCATTCGCAGAGCGGCGAGCCGGCGGCTCGCCGATACAGAAGAGTGAAAAAAGCGAGACCCCCCATGACTTTCATCCAGCAATACCTCTCCCAGGCCGCGGACATCGCGGGAAAGATCGACGCTTCTGCGGTCGAGCGCATGGTTGGCGTTCTGGCGGATACGCGCAAACGCGGCGGCCGCCTGTTCCTGATCGGCTCCGGCGGCGGCGCGGGACACGCATCGCATGCCACCTGTGACTTCCGCAAGATTGGTGGCTTCGAAGCATACTGTCCGACGGACAATGTCTCGGAGCTGTCCGCCCGCATCAACGACGACGGCTGGGATACATCCGTCGCCAACTGGCTGAAGGGCAGCCGGATCGGATCAGACGACTGCATTTTCGTCTTTTCCGTCGGCGGCGGAAGCGAGGAAAAGAATATTTCCATGAATCTCGTCAACGCGGTGCGGCTCGCGAAGGATGTCGGCGCGCGCGTGGTCGGTGTCGTGGGACGCGATGGCGGCTACACCGCACAGCACGCGGATGCCTGCGTCATCGTGCCCACCGTCGAACCGGCGCTGGTTACCGCCCACACCGAGGCATTCCAGGCCGTCGTCTGGCACCTGCTGGTCTCCCATCCGTCCCTCCAGCAACACGAGATGAAGTGGGAATCGACGCGATGACGCAGGAAACAGCACACGTTTCCCCGGCCAGCGAGCCACCGGCTCGCTCCCGGAATGATGCAGGAAACGCACGCGTATCCCCACCAGCGAGCCACCGGCTCGCTGGTCCGTGGCAAATCCGGCTGAACGCGACAGAGCAGCGGCGAGCCACCGGCTCGCGTGACGGACCACGCGCACACCGGCTGATGCAGGAAAGCATGAATGATACACCACCACAGGAACCTCCCATGACACCGCCTCCCCAGCTCTCAGTAAAAATTTTCGCCGACGGCGCGGACAAGACCGGCATGATCGAAATGGCCGCGGATCCGCTGATTTCCGGACTCACCACCAATCCCACGCTCATGCGCAAGGCGGACGTCTCCGATTACCGCGCCTTCGCCAGGGAGGTGCTGGATGCGATCACCGACAAGCCCATCTCCTTCGAGGTGTTCTCCGACGAATTCCCGGAGATGGAACGACAGGCACTGGAGATCGCGTCTTGGGGATCCAACGTGAATGTGAAGATTCCCGTCACCAACACGCGCGGGGAATCCGCGGCATCCCTGGTCGAACGCCTCTCGTCCCAAGGTGTGAAACTCAACGTCACCGCCATGATGACTCTGCAGCAGGTGCAGTCCGTCGCACCCGCGCTGTCCGCAGGTGCAGGTGGTTTCGTCTCCGTTTTCGCGGGACGCATCGCCGACAGCGGCGTGGATCCCGTCCCCATCATGACTGCGGTGGTCGAATATCTCACAGCGTATCCCGGCGTGGAGCTGATCTGGGCGAGTCCCCGTGAAGTGCTCAACATCATGCAGGCGGACGCCATCGGCTGCCATATCATCACCGTGACGAACGACCTCATCAAAAAGATGACACTGTTCGGGAAGGATCTCGATCAGTTCTCCCTCGAAACCGTCCGGATGTTCTACAACGACGCACAGGCGGCGGGCTATACGCTCTGATGACAAAAAAACAGATCATTGTCGATTACTTCGACCACGCGGCGAAAAACCGGAGCAAGGGACGCCGTCGCTATCGATACTTCTACCGCCTCGTGGAAAACTACCTCGGCTTTTACGTGCCGGAGGGATCATCCGTTCTGGTCGTGGGTTGCGGCACCGGGGAGTTGCTCGATGCTCTCAAACCCGCCGAAGGCGTGGGCGTGGATATCAGTCCGGAGATGATCGCCGAAGCCCGGCGGAATTTCCCGCAGTACGAATTCCTCGTCGGTGACATCGAGGAACTGATGCTGGATCGCACGTTCGATGTGGTGATTTTCTCCGACGTGATCGGCTACCTGGATGACATACAGGCGACCTTCGACCGCCTCCGCAGTGTCTGCACACCCCGCACGCGGGTGATGATCACGTACTTCAGCATTTTCTGGCAGTTCCCCCTGCTCCTCGCGGAGAAGCTCCGCCTCAAGCTCCGCTCGCCCTTCTTCGCGTGGCTCGATCCCGACGACATCGCCAACCTGCTCGATCTCGCCGAGTTTGACATCATCCGCAAGAACAAGAAAATCCTGCTTCCCGTCTGGATTCCCCTGCTCTCCTGGCTGTTCAATTACATCTTCGCCAATCTCCCGCTGCTGCGGCACATGTGCCTGCTCGAAATCGTCTCCGCCCGGCTCAGGCCGCAATGCCGGCGGGAGGAGCAGTCCGTCACCGTCCTCATCCCCACCCGCAACGAAAAAGGTAACATCGCGGCGGCGCTGGAGCGCCTGCCGGAATTCGGCTCCCGGCGCGAGGTGGTTTTCGTCGACGGTCATTCCACGGACGGCACGCTGGAGGAGATCCGCACACAGGCGGCACGGCATCCGGAACTGGACATCCGCTGGTTCGAGCAGGACGGCAGGGGCAAGGGCGATGCCGTGCGCAAGGGTTTTGGCGAGGCAACCGGCGATATCCTCATGATCCTCGACGCCGATCTTACCGTCCCTCCCGAGGATCTGCCGAAATTCTACGACGCCATTGTGGAGGGGAAGGGCGAGTTCATCAACGGCTCCCGCCTCGTCTATCCCATGGAAGACCGCGCAATGCGCTTCCTCAACGTGCTCGGAAACAAGTTTTTCAGCATCGTGTTCACCTGGCTGCTGGATCAGCGCTTCAAAGACACGCTCTGCGGCACCAAGGTGCTCACGCGCGAGAACTACCTCAAGATCGCCGCGGGTCGGCATTATTTCGGCGACTTCGATCCCTTCGGAGATTTCGACCTGATTTTCGGCGCGGCCAAGCTCAACCTCAAGATCACCGAAGTACCGATCCGCTACCGCGAGCGCATTTACGGCAGCACAAACATCAGCCGTTTCTCGCACGGCTGGATCCTGCTGAAGATGTGTGTGTACGCGTACCGGAAGATCAAGATGATCTAGGCAAGGCGTCATGC
>JAFGKR010000076.1 GCA_016928515.1 Bacteroidota bacterium
ACACTCGCTTCCCGGATCCATTTCGTGGATCTCGGAGAGCGCTGAGTTCACACCGAAAACCATCCTGACCGAAGAAACACGAACGTCATTGGTGTTCCCGGTCAAAGTGCAGGTCGCCAATGGAAAAGGGCTGCTGAAGATCGGGATGCCTGTCACTGTCCATGCAGAGAGAACTGGCGCATGACTCCCCTGATCTCCGTCGATCATTTTTCGAAGTCCTACGAAGAGGTCCGCGCCGTTCGCGATCTGACCTTCGAGGTCAATCGCGGCGAGCTCTTCGGCCTCATCGGTCCGGACGGAGCCGGAAAGACCACAACCATGCGCACGCTGGTCACCCTGCTGCGTCCGGATACCGGCAGTGTCACCGTCGACGGAATGGATGTACGGACACGGATGAAAGACATCCGCGCGATTACCGGTTACATGCCGCAGCGCTTCTCCCTGTACCCGGATCTCTCGGTCGAGCAGAACATCCGTTTCTTCGCCGATCTGTTCGCTGTTCCACGGGAAGAATTACCGGCACGCATGGACCGCCTCTACCGCTTCAGCCGACTGGAAGCGTTCTCACGGCGCCTGGCCGGGCGCCTGTCAGGGGGAATGAAACAGAAACTCGCACTCTCCTGCACCCTGATCCATGATCCGGTGCTGCTGGTTCTGGACGAACCGACCACCGGCGTTGACCCGGTGTCCAGGAATGAATTCTGGGAAATCCTGCACGAGCTGCGTGCACAGGGCGTGACAATCGTCGTTTCCACGCCGTACATGGACGAAGCGATGAAATGTGATCGCATCGTGATCATGCATGACGGTGCATCGCTTGCGCAGGGCAGCCCTCGGGATCTGGTTGCATCGATGACTGTTCCCATGTATGCACTTGATGATCGCGATCTGGTAATGAATTTCTCCCGGATCGAAACAGTGCCCGGTGTGCGCTCGGTGCAGTCCTTCGGTGACAGTCTCCATATCACGTCCGATGGAGATATCCTCCCTGAACGTCTGCAATCCGCCATCGGCGGTGCCTTGGGAAGGGATGTTCATCTCCGTCCGATATCCCCATCGCTCGAGGACGTCTTTATCGCACTGATCGAGGAGGGTGGTGTCCATGTCCTCTGAGCATCTGCGGTTCACCGGGGATCCCGCTCTTCCCGCATCGGAATTCGCGGTTTCCGCAACAGACCTCACAAAACGCTTCGGCACATTCACCGCTGTCGACGCCATCTCCTTCACTGTTCGGAAAGGAGAAATCTTCGGCTTCCTCGGCGCGAACGGAGCAGGCAAGACCACGGCCATCCGCATGTTCTGCGGGCTGCTGCCGCCGACATCCGGTACGGCGAATGTGGCGGGATATAACATCCGAACCCAGTCCCGGTACATCAAGCAGACGATCGGCTACATGAGCCAGAAATTCTCGCTGTACGAGGATCTCACCGTGGCACAGAATATTGAATTTTACGGCGGGATTTACGGCCTGACACGGGAGCACATTGCACGAAAAACCGAGCAACTGCTTGAAGAGCTGCAATTGCAGGATCGGCGTAACAAGCTCACCGCTTCTCTCCCGCTCGGGTGGAAGCAGCGGCTTGCACTGAGCGTCTCGCTGCTCCATGATCCTTCCATCATTTTTCTGGACGAACCCACCGGAGGCGTCGATCCGATATCCCGCCGGAATTTCTGGCGCATCATTTACGAAATCGCCGGCAGCGGGAAAACGGTGTTCGTGACGACGCATTATATGGACGAGGCGGAATACTGCAACCGGCTGTCCATCATGTACCGTGGCCGCATCATTGAAATCGGACATCCGGGAGAACTGAAGGAACGATATGGTCTCGACAGCATGCAGGATATTTTCATCCACCTGGTGGGCGGGGACATCCGCCCGGAGAATACGCCGTGAGACGCCGGTTGTTCGCCATCATCCGCAAGGAGTTCATCCACATCTTCCGTGACTGGCGAACGTTGATGATCATCATTCTGATGCCCATCCTTATGATCGTCCTGTACGGATATGCGATAACGCTCGACATGAGAAACATCGTCTTTGGTGTCATTGACGATGCACGCACGACCGAGAGCCGAGCACTCATCGAGGCGTTCAGCGAGAATGGCTTCTTTCGTCCCCTGCACCGTGAAATCCGGCGAGACGATATGGAAGAGTTGTTCATGCGGAGGGATGTCCATATGGTTTTGGTCATTCCGAAGACGCTGTCCACGGATCTGATCACACGCCGAACGGCCACCGTGCAGCTCATTGTCGACGCCGGTGACAGCAATGTCGGTACGTTTGTCAACAATTACGCGGCGCAGGTGCTGAACATCCACAACCGGCGTGTGAACGACACGTCCCCGCTGCTCTTCACCATCACCCCGCGCATTTTCTACAATCCCGACATGAACAGCACCCATTTCTTCGTGCCGGGTCTTGTCGCACTTATTCTGATGCTGATTTCGGCTCTGTTGACCTCCATTGCCATCACGCGGGAAAAGGAAACCGGCACGATGGAACAGATCCTGGTTTCACCCGTGCATGCCCGGGAGATTGTGCTGGGGAAAGTCCTTCCGTACGTTTTTCTCGGGCTGATCAACGCCTCACTCATCCTGATCAGTGCGTGGATTCTTTTCGCTGTTCCTGTACGCGGCAGTTTGCTGCTTCTCGGCGTGCTCTCGCTGGTGTACGTGTTCGTCGCGTTGAGCTTCGGACTGCTGATTTCCACAGTCGCGCGGACGCAGCTCATCGCGATGTTCGGCACGCTGATGGCGACCATCCTCCCGACCATTATGCTCAGTGGATTCATTTTCCCCATCGCGAGCATGCCGGACATCCTGCAATACTTTGCACAGATTCTTCCCGCGACATACTTCCTGCTTATCATCCGCGCCATCATGCTCAAGGGTGTCGGGCTCGCCGAGCTGTGGCCGGAGGCGCTCATTCTCACCGGCATGGGTGTGCTGCTGCTGTTCGCCGCCACTCGCCGTTTCCGCATGCGACTCGAGTGACCGTTTCACGATTTCATGGAGAACCCTCCCGTCATGCAGCGCATCCTGTATCTCATTCAGAAGGAATTCCGGCAGATATTTCGTGACAGGGCGATGATCGCAGCGCTGTTCGCGGTTCCTTTCATCCAACTGGTCATCCTCGGAAACGCCATCACGACGGATGTGACAAATGTCGACGTCATGGTGAGCGACCTGGACCGCACACCGATGAGCCGACACTTCGCGGAGCGGTTCTCCACGACGGAGTATTTTCATCTCGTGTTGATGGAGCCGGATTACAATGCACTGCGCGGACATCTCGATAACGGCCGGGCGAAACTGGCCATTGTCATTCCACCGCATTTTCAGAGGGATGTCATTACCGGCCGCACTCCGGTGATACAGGTGCTGGTCGATGGCATAGACGGAAACAGCGCGGGTGTGGCCCTGAGCTATCTTGCACGCATCGCAGAGGAACATCAGGCACAGCTTCTGCAGACGGAACCGGCGCTCGGGCGTTCCCTGCGAGAAGCACGGATCATTCGGTCCGAGCCACGCTTCTGGTTCAACCCCGAGCTGGAAAGTGAAGTCTACATCATCCCGGGCATCGTGGCGCTGATCCTTCTCATCATTACCGTATTTCTGACAAGCATGGGTATCGTACGGGAAAAGGAAATCGGGACGCTCGAACAGCTGCTGGTCACTCCCATTCGGTCCACGCAGCTGATATTGGGAAAGATCATCCCCTTCAGCATCCTGGGGTTCGTGGAGATCACGGTCGCAATGGGATTCATCTATCTCCTTTTCGGAATCGGTGTGGAGGGCAGTCTCTGGTTGCTTTTCCTCGAATCCGCCATCTTCATCCTCACGACTCTCGGCGTCGGCATCTTCATCTCCACCATCTCCGAGACACAGCAGCAGGCACTGTTCGTCGGATGGTTTTTCATGATCTTCGCCATCCTGCTTTCAGGCTTCTTCATCCCCATCGCAAACATGCCCGACGTCATTCAGTACCTGACCTACCTCAATCCCCTGCGCTATTTCATGGTCATCCTGCGCGAAATTTATCTCAAGGGCACTCCCCTGCACTATCTCCTTCCGGAGACAATCGCCATGGCCGCGTTCGGACTCATGGTCTTCTCGGCGGCCGTATTGCGATACAGAAGGATTATCAAGTAAAAAAAGTTCAGCCCTTTTCGGGGGTGGAAGGAACCTCAAAGGGCTGAAGGAGGATATTATGCAACCTCAGATACGTCAAAAATACCATGAGGTTGCATCGTTTCCATGGAATTTCAGGGCAGAAAACCGGTACTCTTTCCGGTTCGTTAAGGACGACGGGTTCCTTCGTTGATAACGCGGCCGAATGACGCTTGCTGACAGCGAAATCAATGCGGAAATGTGCGTGTCCCGGACGAGTGTTTAACGTCCTGTCAATGCGCTTGGGGCCGTCCGTGGCGACCGTTGAAACGCAGCTCGTACAAGTCGAGCCGGCGATCCTTGAGTGTACGTACACTGCCGAATTCATGCAGCTCCTTAAGCAGTTCCAAATCCACATCGGCGATGATGGTCATTTCCGTGTTGGGTGTGGCCTCGGCCTTGATCGAATTTGTCGGGAAAGCGAAGTCCGACGGTGTGAAAATTGCCGATTGTGCGTATTGAATATCCATATTGTTGACTTTCGGCAGATTCCCCACGCAGCCCGCGATCGCCACGTAGCATTCGTTCTCGATCGCCCGTGCCTGTGCGCAACGCCGGACACGGTTGTAGCCATTCTGTGTGTCGGTAAGAAAAGGGACAAAGAGGATCTGCATTCCCTGCTCCCCGTAGAACCGTGCCAGCTCAGGAAATTCCACGTCGTAGCAGATGAGAATGCCGACTTTTCCGGCATCCGTTTCGAATACCTGTATTGTATCTCCACCCGTGATTCCCCAGGAATCCACCTCCGACGGTGTGGGATGGATCTTCCGGTACTGATCCCACGTTCCGTCCCTGCGGCAGAGATAGGAGATATTGTACAGCTTGCCCTCCTCAACCAGCGGCATGCTCCCCGCGATGATATTGACATTGTAGGAAACGGCAAGTTCGGCACATGTCGCACGCAGTGGTTCGGTGTGCCGGGCCAGCTCCCGGATGGCTTTGGCCTCTCCCAGATGATTGAATTCCGCCATCAGGGGCGCGTTGAAGAGTTCAGGAAAAAGAATGAAATCGGATTGATAGTCACTCACCGCGTCGATGAAGTATTCCATCTGCACGGCCAGCGCCTCGAAATGTTCGAAGAGGCGCATCTGCCACTGCACCACACCGATGCGAACGACGGGTTTCGGCTTGTTGATGAGTTGCGGCTTCTCCTCGTAATAAATGTTGTTCCACTCGAGCAGCGTGGCATACTCGCGGGACTGCGTGTCGCCGGGCAGATAATTCTTGAGGATTTTTCGTACGTGAAAGTCATTCGACAGCTGGAAGGTCAGGGTGGAATCATAAATTTCCTTGAGCCGCACCTTGTCGATATACTGCCTCGGCGTCATCACGTCGGCGAATTCATCGTAATGCGGAATGCGTCCTCCGGCAATGATGGCGCGCAGGTTCAGATTCTCGCACAGCTCCTTGCGCGCGTCATACAACCGTCGACCGATACGGAGCCCGCGATACTGCGAATGCACGAACACCTCAATACCGTAAAGGACATCGCCGTCAGGATCATGCGTACTGAAGGTGTAGTCCCCGGTGATCTGCTGATAGGTATGCCGGTCGCCGAACTGTTTGTAGTCCACGATGATCGCGAGGGCGCTGGCGACCACCTTCCCGTCGACCAGCACGCAAAGCTGTCCTTCAGGGAAGATTTCCAGGAGACGTCGGATAGCCTCTTCGCTCCAGTGCACTCCTCCGATGCCGGAGTAGGCTTCGCTCATGGCTTCTTTCAGATCGAGATAGTCCTCGAGACGAAGATTGCGGAGTTCGATGCGTGCTTCGGTTGACATGGGATTTCCTGCTGCTGTTACATCATCGTAAAGCGATTCCAGAGCCCGATCAGCGGAGAGAGGAGAAAAGCAGGAGCGCCGGCCCTGCCAAGCTGACCAGGCTCCTGCGCAGGATGAAGGATGTCTGCTGCTGCATGCGCTCTCCTCGAGTTGCGTCTGTATGGCTCAGGACAGTCCCGTAAAAAGATCGTCCACTGGTGGATCGGAATTCTCCCGGTAAAATTCAAAGGGGATTGACGTCCCTACCTTCTCGACGATGCCCGATTCCTCGATGGTGTCCTTGTATGTTTCGTAACAGGCGAGGCAGGATTTCATAATGGCGATATCCGCCGGATCGAGTGGGACGATGCAGTCGATGTCCTCCGGCGTTGAATGTTTCAGCCGGAAACCGTCCGGACGAAATACCGGCGCACCGCTGTCTTCCAGCGTGAGGAGAGCGAGCCGTCGCGGCCAGTCCGCACCTTCATCGCGCAATGCGACAAACAGACGCTTGACCACTGCGTGCGCCACAAGGTGATCGTGAAAACCACTGATCCCATGCACCGCGTAGGTGACGATGACATCGGGCCTCAGATCCTTCATATATGCGCTCGTAGCGCGTTCCAGCTCTCGCGGATCCATCTCCTTGAGTCCCGAATCGGGATAATCCCAGACGGTCATGGAGGTGAGTCCGAGCGTCCGTTCGACGGAGAGCATTTCCTGGAAGCGGACGTCGCCCATTTCCTCAATACTCAGGCCGAGGCGGTGGCGCTGCTTCGTTGCCCCGCCACGCGTCCACGTCAGCAGGTGCACCTCGTGTCCCGCCCGCAGCTGCCGGTGCATCACGGCGGCAGGACCGAAGGATTCGTCATCGGGATGCGGAAAAATATAGAGTATGCGCACAGATCATCCTTTCAAGTTGGAAACACCCTATAGTACAGATTTTCAGGAACATCGGGCAATCATCTGTGATCTACCAATGACATCTGTGCGAATCCTGCCAGAAATGTGCTGCTGATAGGAACGCCGAGCCGGTGGCTCGGCGCTCCTATCAGCTTCGCGCCGGATTCATCTGGCTCGACGTCATTCATTGACTGCAATGACGATCTGTGTTATCTGTGATCTCGGGATGACGGCGTGACGGACGCTTCCCCTCCTTCCATCCCATCCTGCTTTTTTCGTAGTTTTGAGAAGCGGATCACCATGATCCGCAAGCCTGAAATTGAAAGGAGCACATATGGATCCCGCCATCAAACATGATTTCATCGCCGGCATCGAACTGTTCGAGGACCTGACGCCTGAGCAGAAAGACATCATCATCGAACAGTTCGAAACGAAAACCTTCAGGAAAGGCGAGCTGCTCTTCAGCGAGAACGCGGAGAGAAAGTATCTGTACATCATCTTCGACGGGGAAATCGAACTGTTCAAACGGACACCATTCGGAGAAGAAAAACGAATCTCCATCTTCTCCCGGCTGGATTTCCTTGGCGAAGGAGCGCTGATGGACGATTCACCACACGCCACGTCCGCGCGAGCCTTGCTGGATTCGACCGTTTTCGTGCTGCAGAAGGAACGCATCGAGAGTATTTTCGACACTCACGGGTCCATCGGTGTCAAGGTGATCTCGCGCACCGCACGGGTCATCTCGCGACGGATGCGGCAGATAACGACGCACGTGGTGAACGTGGCGTCACAGTACGAAAGCGGCCGTACGCGGCGCGAGCATGACTTGCTCGGCGATCGAGACGTGCCGCACGAGCGGTTCTACGGCATTCAGACACTGCGCGCGCTCGAAAATTTCAATATGAGCGGTGTACCGATCAGTTTTTTCCCCTCTCTGCTCGAGGGACTCGCAATGGTGAAGCTCGCGGCCGCAAAAGCCAATCACGACCTCGGACTGCTCAGCAAACCCGTTGCGGACGCCATCGTGCAGGCCTGCACGGATATTCTCAATGGACGCCTCCACACGCATTTCGTTGTGGACATGATCCAGGGTGGTGCGGGCACATCGACGAACATGAACGCCAACGAAGTCATCGCCAACAGGGCACTGGAGATTCTCGGCTACGAGAAAGGGAATTACAAGGTCGTCCATCCCAACAACCATGTGAATCTCTCGCAATCCACCAACGATGCCTATCCCACTGCGGTCAAAATCGCCCTCCTGCGCGGAAATGCCATTTTCGTCGATGTGCTACGGCGCCTGATCACATCCTTCCGCGCGAAAGCGACAGAGTTTGCGGGCGTGTTGAAAATGGGTCGTACACAGTTGCAGGATGCAGTTCCGATGACTCTCGGCCAGACCTTTGAGGCATGGGCCGTCACGCTGGAGGAAGAAGTGGAACGGCTGGAAGAAAACGTCCGCCTCTTCCTCGAAATCAACATGGGCGCCACAGCCATCGGTACCGGCATCAACGCGCCAAAGGGATACGAGGAAAAAGTCGTTGCCCATCTGTGCGCAGCGACCGGGCTGGAACTGCGTTCCGCCCGCAATCTGGTCGAGGCGACGCAGGACACCGGCGCCTTCATCATGTATTCATCGGCGATCAAGCGGCTCGCCGTCAAGCTCTCCAAAATCTGCAACGACCTCCGTCTGCTCAGTTCCGGTCCGCGTGCGGGATTGAATGAAATCAATCTCCCGCCCATGCAGCCGGGATCTTCCATCATGCCCGGGAAAGTCAACCCCGTCATTCCGGAGGTTGTCAATCAAATCGCCTTCAAGGTCATCGGAAATGATCTGACGGTGACACTCGCCTGCGAAGCCGGCCAGCTCGAGCTGAACGTATTCGAACCGGTGATCGTCCAGAGCCTGTTCGAAAGCATGGAGATGTTGAAGAACGGCATGAACACGCTCGATCATCGCTGTATCCAGGGTATCACGGCCAACGCCGCACACTGCCGTTCCATGGTGGAAAACAGCATCGGCCTCGTCACCGCGCTGAATCCCGTCCTGGGGTATGAAGCCTGTACCGTTCTTGCGAAGGAAGCGCTGGAATCCGGCCGCGGGGTGTACGAGTTGGTGCTGGAGAAGAAGCTCCTGTCACAGGACGAGCTGGATCGGCTCCTTGCACCGGAAAACATGATCGGGTAACCGCAAAGCAGATCGCACATCCATTGTCTGGCGACGATGACAATCCGTAACGGAACGGCCCCGCTTTCGCGAGGCCGTTCCGTGTGGCAGAGGTAGGTAGGTAGGTAGGTGGGTTGTTCTGCCGGCAGTTTTCTATTTGACAAGGTGCATGCTTCGCGTGATCGTGTGCCCGCCGCATTCAAGGCGACAGATATACACTCCGCTGGGAAAGCGCTCGCCGTCGAATTGCCGCTCGTGCCGCCCTGCCGCAAGCATCCCGTCCGCGAGCACTGCGACCTCCACACCCAGGAGGTTGTGAACCGTGAGTCTCAGCTGTGCAGCTTCCCGAAGGGTAAATGAAATCGTGGTTGAGGGATTGAAGGGATTTGGATGATTCTGATGAAGCACCGGGCGCGACATCATCACTGCAGTCACATCCTTGGCGACATCCTGATCGACTGCCGATTCGTCGAGCGCATAGCGGTCTGCGATCGCGACGGACCACTGCTCGCCCGCGACATGTACGCTTGCCGTCAAATAGAGCGCATTTCCCGCGAGCGCTGACAGATCGATGTCTCTCGTGGAGACGACCGCTGCGGAGGCGAAGCCCTGGACAGGCAGGCTGACGATGCGCAGCTGTTCATGCGTTGCGGCGTCTCGCAGTTGCAGCAGCACTTCTGCGCCGCTTTTCTCCATCCCGCGGCCGTAACATTCCAGATCCAGGCGCAGGTGATCACCGCTCGCAGGAGTAAAGACGGCTGTCCGCATCTTGTCCTCGATCGTCGTGTTGACACCGATAACCAGGGAATCGTGCGCGGGGTCCCAGACCAGAGACCGCTCATCACCCACGTCTCCAGAGAGCCGCGGATCCGAGATCCCCAGCGCAGCATGCGATTCCCCGTCGTTCAGAAGGATCTGCCGTTGACACAGCAGTGTTCCCTCCCCTTCCTTGAAAAGAGCGTTCGCCGATGACAGCAACCGCCAGTCGTACGGTGCCAACGCATCGTCGGAGAAGACATCCAGCAGTCCGTCATTCTCAGACGACCAGACGGTCATGGCGGGATCGATGCCGTCTGCATGCGGCCATATTCCGATCTTCCCGTCGATCCGTGCGACACGCAGCAGTCCAGGTCGATCATTGTACGCCACGCGAAGTGATGCCGTCTTAACACCCTTGATGCCGTAGGCCGGTTTCGCGCCGATTGTCGGGCTGCAGAGTCCTGGAGCGGGATTGCGCGTACTGATGATTGTCGCAGTGGTCTGCCAGGTTGGTCCGTGCAGAGAAAGGAATGGTCGCTCCCGAATCACGAAAGTGCTGTTCGCTCCCTGCGACACTCCGAGGATCGGCCACGGCGACCAACTGGAAACGACGTCGAACGCGACATGCACCGTTCCCAGTTCCGTCACAGCAATACTTGGCGCATGACGGGCGGGATACATCGCCCCGACACTGCCGTTGCGCGCGTGCACCGTCTCGGTCGCAGCGGTCCCCCCGGCCCTCCAACCCGAAATGGTGAGCGGCAGGGTATAACGGTCTATACCCAGGCGACAGTAGAGAATCGATCCGTTCTCAATCCATGCGATATGAAAGCCGTGATCTGAGCTGCGGCTGTTCACCGGCATCGTGCTTGCCGCCACGCTGGGATAACGTGGTTGATCGACCGATGTCGGATGCCGGTACCCATGTACAAGTACCTGGTTGTCGACGAGAACGCTCAGTTCGTTCAGCAGCGCGAACTTCAATACTTCGAAATCCTCCCACACCAGGCAGATGACCGGTCCCCTCGCCTTACAACCTTCATGTTCGTTCAGTACGGCGAGCGCGGGCGTCGCATCCTGCGTCATGCCGACGGGAGCGGAATAGATCTGCGCCCACTGTTTCCCGGCGAGAACGCGAAGAACGATTTCGCCATGTTCCACGTAGGCGATCCATACGGTGGCACCCATGGCCGCAATGCTCGGACGCGCCGACTGTCCTGCGAAATCGCTGACGAGCATTTCGCCGGACCAGCTGGCTCCTCCATCGGTGCTGCGCGTGTACCAGATACGGCCGCTGCTTTCGTATACAGCGTGATGCACAGCCTCGTCGTCGCGCGCGACCTTGCGCTGCGAGTTGATGCGTGTCGGCGGAACGGCATTCGCGGCGCTGCGATGAGCTTTGTAATGCGCGTTCACGGTTGCTTGCGGAATGCGAAAGTCCACGATGCGGGTTTCGTATTCCGCTGGAGCCGGATAGGCCGGATCCGGCGGATCCTGCCGATCGCGCGGATCCTTCAACAGGTCGGCAGCCCAGCTCTCCCAGTCGATGAAAGTGAAATCGCCGATATCCAGCGGCAGCGTCTTGTGTGTCAGAGCTGCAGCATCCAGATGATGCGATGCGCGGATGGAGTAGTAGCCGAACTGCGGATTATCCTTGTCATACGCGTCCAGAAAGACTCCCCCATTCGACACGTGAGATGCCTGCGGGATGTACGGCTCGAAGACATCGGGTTGTACGATGCCCCAATCCGTCGTTTGATGAGCATGAATCCGCCAGGGATTCCGGAACGTGGGAAAAACCGCATGCAGGATGTTTCCGAACTCGTCGCGATCCGCGAGCGATGGTGAGGCGTGGACTTCACTGTGCCGGTATTCCGCAGATATCATACCCTGGTTTTCCGCCACGTAGTCGTCGAACTGATGCTGTGTCGTCGTCCCGTGCTGCGCATCCGTCCAGAGGCGGAATTTCGCCTGCGTCACGCTGTGGGGATCGGTATGCGAACGCAGCGAGAGGATATCCCCCACATCCTTGAGGAAAACCGTTCCCGATACCGTGCCGAAGGACGGGAACGGATCCGTCAGGCGATGGCGGATGAAGAAGTCCTGATATCCGACCTCGCCGACATTACGCACCTCGAAGGTGGCATCCATCTGCAGCTGTGAGGCGAACCAGCGCAGCAGCGTCGCCGTGGCCCGGATCACGTACGGCAGGGTGTTGTCCCTGATCGTGCACAACATGGCACGCTTGGCGATCGGCATCTGCTGATATGGCAGGTTGTGCCTGAGCGGGATCTGCAAGGCATACCGCGGTTCCCCGCGATCCACGCCCGTCCCGTCACAGTCATCCGACGCATATGAAGCGGCGAGATCCCGCACGCTATGCATGAGATGATACAGGGGATCCTGCACGTTCGTCAGATCGATGAGGCCTGCCCGTATTCTGTCCGCCGTCCAGAAAGCATTGATCGGACTGCCGATCCAGGTCTCATAGCTGTCTTCATCCTCGACCGTTATCCGCACGGTGCTGATTTTCAGATCGAGCTTGTACACATCCCTGACCACGGTAAGATTGCCCATGTGCATGTCCCTGTGCGTGTGTGCGGGAACACTCATATCGGCAAGCAGATGACAGATGCGGCCGAGAATCTGCCAGACATATCTCTGCCGCTGGTCCGATGTGAGAACAACCTGCCTCCACTGCGTTTCTCCCGGCAATTGAACCGCACACTGCCCCGTATTGAGCAGATCCACGAGTGTCGTGTACTTCCAGCGAACAACCTGAAGGGAGGAGCTTCGCACGGGGAGTATGCATACAAGATTCAAATTCCCATCATACATTTCCTCCCGTTCCATCCACCAGCGATCCAGTATCGCTTCCCCCATGGGCCGAAACAGTTTCTGTACCTTGTCCCAGGCATTCACGTTCGCTTCAATCGTGACATGCTGATCGGAGGTGGAGAGGCAGGACAGCGCGCCGTCGGCCTCCACCCTGATGTCACCCTTGAAGATATGCTTGTTGCTGCCATTCGTATCCCAGAAATGACTGATGGTCACCAGGCCGCCGCGTACGTCTGGCGAGCCGGTGATCTCATCACGGAATTCGTCATACACGACGGACAGGCATTTCCCCGGCGTGTTGATACTCATGGGGGGCTGCAATGCGGGATCTGGTCCGCCGTGCCCGTAGACAATGTCCTCGCAGTCCTCCCGCCAGGCCCCGGCGAGAATGCTCCGCACTTCCCAGGGTTGCGTACCGGCGTCTTGTGTCCCGACGTGATCGCGGATGCGCATGTACATCGCGGGATCCTCGCGCTGCAGGAGAGCCGCTGCTTCCCGCACGATGTACTGATGCATGGACTGGCTGTGCTCCACGCGCGGAATGGTCTGCGCGACGAGCAATCCCCGCAGCAGCATGATCCAGAGCAGAATGAAAAACAGGTGCAATGATAGGCGTTTCATGACATCCTCCCAGATGATGTGATGATGGTGTGTTTCCCTTCGGACGCGATGCCCGAATTACAATCGCGTCCCGTGCATGATGAGGCAGTATTGTTCCGGCGTGTAGCCGACGATGTAGACATGTTTGTCGAAAACGGCGAGATCGGTCGCGTACACGGGCTTCGGATAGGCAAACGGCATTTCCTTCCAGGTCGATCCGTTGTAATGCAGGAAGGTGTTTTTCTCCGTGACGGCGACGATGTTGTTCGCTGCACTCATCTCCACATCCGTGATCAGGCCTGCCGCCTCGGTCACCTCCCAGACAAGATTGGTCTTCTCCTTGGCCAACTGATAGATCATTTTTCCTGCGGTTACATAGAGAGTATCACGTAAAAACCATGTATTCATCACGAGCATGCTCGTCAAACGTAGCCAGGTATTCACCGTCCCGTCGGGATCGATGCGGTAGATGTGGCTGTCTCCGTTGTTCGGATTTCCTCCGGCGACATAGATCGTG
>JAFGKR010000354.1 GCA_016928515.1 Bacteroidota bacterium
ATCCAGTTTTCCGTACCGCCGATAAAGAACCGTTGAGGATTTCGTCCGAAGCTTCCACCACCCGATCCGCGAAGCGCGAAAGAGAAATCGCTCCAGAAACGCCAGTATGTTCGGTAGTCGAACGTAAGGGACATGAACGACAGCGATCTGCTGCCTATGCCCGGGCTTCCGAAGGTCCGCACCTCGTACCGCGATCCCCGCACCGGCGCCCACATTCCCCGGAGCGTGTTGTCGTGCACATACCCGACGTTGGGAACGATGAGTGATGTCTCACTGATTGGAATGGACGGCCGATCCAGATTTTCCTGCGAGAGCGCCATATACGTCAAGGAGCCTTCGATGCGGTTGAATTTGTTGAATGGATATGACGCGGAGAGTCCGAATCCGTACTGCCGGTATCGGATGATATCCTCATACGGGCCGCCGGTGTAGGAGAGCAGAAAACGAGCACTGTGAAAACCGGAAAGCCCCCAATCGATGCGGTCCGGCAGATAGAAATACCCGAGTGCGTAATCACTGTTTTTCAGATCTCCGATGAGATTCGTCACGAAGATAATCTGATGATCGCCGAGCATGTCGCTGAAGGCCATCTGTGTTGATCCCAGCACACCGTAAAACGTACTGTAGCCGGCGTTCCCGTAGACAAGATCCGCAGAGAAGCTCAGTTTGTACTTGTTGACAATGAACTCACCGTCCTCCGTCCGCGTATTCGGCAGCGTAAACTCCCTGCGCACCAGAAGAGTATCACGACGTCCTCCGAGGTCACTGCTGAAGAGAATGCGCTCTTCCTTCGGTGCACTGAGCGTGTCCGCAGCGGGTTCGACCTGGCCGAGTTGTATGACCACATCTTCACTGTGCTCGACTGCCTCGTCGTCCGGCGCGAAAGATTCGAGGTCCATCATCGAAGTGCTTGCGAGGCGATCGGCGGAACCCAGGGCAAGCATGTCGCCCTCGCGCAAACGACGCTGCACATATATGGTCGGATCGAGTTCAATGATCGGCTCGCGCTCGAACGGCGTTTTCATGAGAAAGATGTCGAATCCGGCTTCGTGCATGGAAGAGAATGCCAGTTTCTTCCCGTCCGCAGTCAGGGACATCTGGTAGATGCCGGAGAGTGAATTGGTCACGGGATATTCACGGCCGCTCTCGAACTCATGGATGTAGAGATTGTTGATCCCGTTCCGATCGGCGATGAAGAGCAGACGATCGCCCTTCGGCGAGGCAACGGGATAGGATTCATCGGCCTCGGGCGTATCCGTCAACCGATCAATGATGCCCGTTTCGACCTCGACACGGTAGAGATCCATCTGGGAGTAATCGTGATCAAAAATGTCAAAATCCTCCGGGATGTTATCTGCACGGAGATAGCCCTTCCGATCCGAGGCAAAATAGATGTAGCGGCCGTCCTGCGACCAGGAGGGCTCGGCATCGGAAAAGACATCGTTTGTCAGATTTTCTGTCACTTTGGCTTCGAGGTCGTACACCCAGATATCGGATCGTCGGGTGGTGTTGCCGACATAGGCGATCTTGCTCCCGTCCGGGGACCATTGCACGGAAAATATTCCGTCCTTTGTGACCGGAAGACGCTCATATTCTCCGCTTTCCACGTCTATGATGTTAATGGCATCGTTCGCACCTGCCTTGGAGGAGAGGGCGATGAACTTTCCGTCAGGCGACCAGGAAATGCCGGGTGTCAGAAGATGCAGTTCCTCGAAATCATTGGTATTGTTTCCGACCACCAGTTTGCGCACATCACTCCCGTCGATGGCCGACATGACGTAGACGGAAAAGTAATCGTCCCTGTTCGAGATGAATGCGATGCGATCACCTGAGGGTGAAATGGCGGGACTGGTATTGTAGAAAGCTCCGGCCTTGTTATGATCCGTCAGGCGTTTTGCATAGTCACGTGGAGATTGCCGCGAGGCGACATCGGGATAGTACAGCTTTTTCTGCTCATTCAGCCAGCGTTCCGATAACTCCTCGAGTGTCAGTCCGATGGATTCTTTCAGACCCTGATCGAGGTTCCCGGTTTTCCGCAGGTTATTGAGCACTTCGCCGACCTTCTGTCTTCCGTATTTCTCGGCTATGTACCACCACACCGACTGGCCACCGCGGTAAGCGAAATACCCACCGAGGTAGGGAATCGGCGGGAGGTAATTGCTGGTCGCGGCGTCGCGAATGAACATGTCGGAATCCGTATCCCAACCTCCGAGCGATTCGTACTCGGCGAGTCCCTCGTTCATCCAGAGCGGGAGCACAAGAGCGATCCGGTTGGTGACCGCGGCCTGGAACGATCCTCCGTAAAACATTTCATTGATCACCGCATGCACCAGCTCGTGATGAATCACATGCCGGAACTGGCTGTACGATCCCTCGAAGGGCACGACGACACGGTTCTTGAACAACTCAGTGACACCGCCGATGCCTTCCTCAAGGTACGCGCCGACAACATTCGTCTGCTGAAAATCATTGTGAGAGTTGTAAACAATAAATGGAATGCGTTTGGTAATGCGGAAGTCCAGAGTGTTCTGTACGCTGATGAGGGCCTGCTCCGCTGCACGCGCAGCGAACTTGGCGATCTCATAGCCATCGTTCGCGTAGTACACATCGAAATGCTCCGACTGGATGTAGTACCAGTCAAAGTCCGTGTATTGTACCTTGTTCTTTCCGAAGTATTGCGCTGCGGCATCGGCACCCGGCAAGAGCATTCCTGCGACCAGGAGCGGCAGCATCAGCGAAGATATTTTCGACATGTTGTCACCTGCCTTGAGAGTACGGGAATCGGGATTTGCACAGTATCCTGTGCTAGTATAGCTCAGACCGTCGGGTCAGTCAAGCCAATTCGGAGATCGGGGCTCTTCTTCTCAGGGGTTTGACACCGCTTTTGTATATTGGGTTACGGATCTTCCGCGATAAATCGTGTACAAACCATGACAATGCATCGTATGTTCTTTCTTGCAGGACTGCTCATGACTGCATGTTCGACACAGCAGCACTGTGACCTTCTGATAACGAACGCCACCGTACACACGATGGACGACAACGGCTCAGTGGTTGAAGCGTTTGCGGTCCGCGACGGACGAATCGTCGCGGTAGGTTCAACCGGAGAACTGCGCAGCACATGGTCTGCCGAGCGATTGCTCGACATGGACGGCGCCGTGGTCTTTCCCGGCTTCATCGATGCCCATGCCCATCTTTACGGGCTGGGTGAAGAAGCTGTCATCGTGGCCTTGCACGGAACCCTCTCCGTCGAGGAGGTAATGAATCGCGTCCGGATCCGCATCGCAGATCTTCCGGCGGGTCAATGGATTCGCGGGCGCGGCTGGGATCAGAACGACTGGGCGGTTCCGCAATTTCCCAACAATACAATGCTCGATGATGTTACCAGGGATCATCCGATTTTTCTCAGCAGGATTGACGGTCACGCGGCCTGGGTGAATTCACGGGCACTCGAAATCGCGGGAATCACCGCCGACACCCCGGATCCGGTGGGTGGTCGTATACTCCGCGATGCGGAGGGAAATCCGACCGGGATTCTTCTCGACAATGCCATTGAACTTGTCCGCTCCAACATCCCTCCTCCATCACAGCAGGAACGCCGCCTGGCCTACCTGAACGCTGTCCATCGCTGCCTCGCAACCGGTATGACTGCAATGCACGACATGGGGATGGACGCGGAAGATATCACCGCGGTCTCCTCTCTTATCGAGGAAGATCGCTTCCCCTTTCGTATGGTCGGGTATGTGGACGGAAGAGGTGATTGCTGGGAAGACCACTTGAAAAAGGGGCGACAAACCCTTGGCAATCAACAACTTGTCGTTGCCGGCCTCAAGCTCTACGCGGATGGTGCACTCGGCTCCCGAGGAGCATGGCTGTTCTCTCCCTACAGTGACGATCCAGGAAACTCCGGCATACCAATCATCGAAAAGGATACCATCGTTTTCGAGGCGAGGCGCGCGATCGCGCACGGGATGCAGGTCTGCGTCCATGCCATCGGTGATGCGGCTGCCCGTCTCGTTCTCGATTCCTACGAGGAAGCGCTGCGTGACGCATCGGTCGTTCGCTACCCGCTGCGCGTCGAGCACGCCCAGGTTCTGCATCCGGATGACATCCCGCGTTTCGCCCACCTGGGTGTGGTAGCGTCCGTGCAACCCACACACTGTACCAGCGACATGGAATGGGCGGAAGCGCGCCTCGGAGCGGACCGTATTCTCGGTGCCTATGCATGGAACGCATTGATTGCGAGCGGCGCCACCCTCGCCGGTGGGAGCGATTTCCCTGTCGAGCGTCCGGATCCGCTTCTGGGAATATACGCAGCGGCTTTCCGCATGGACGACAAGGGCCGTCCTTCCTCACCGGAGCACATTGGTGAACGTTTCATCGTCGATCCGGCAGCCATGGACCGACGGGAACGCTGGGAGAATGGCTGGTATGCGTCGCAACGGATGTCGCGTGAGCAGGCTGTCCGTGCCTTCACCTCCTGGGCGGCGTTTGCGGCCGGAATGGACAACGACATCGGTTCACTCGTGCCTGGCCGATGGGCGGATTTCGTCTTGTTATCCCAAAATATTCTTACCATTCCGCGTGAGCGTTTCCTCGACACGCGCATCCTGGAGACCTGGGTCGGGGGTGAGCGGGTCTATCATGCAGGGGAGTAAATGCACATGGGGAAGCGAAACATTCCGGTGCATCCATCGGTAGAAAGGGTATTGTGCTGACGCAGAATTTCCCACACTGCATGTTCCCTGCTTCCGCCTTTCTTCCGTGAGAATCTTTTGTATCTTTCTTGATGAATGTTTTTTACCACATGACCATGCTCCGAAACGGATACAATGTCCTGATTGCACTCATGCTCCTTCTCTGCAGCGGAATGTCCCTGCAGGCCCAGGAATATCGCCTACGATATGCACTTCCGAAGGACGCGACGTACAAATTCAAGCAAAAGGAGCGGACAACGGCGCTGGCGCAGAGCAACGATGGCCGCAGTACGGAAATTGACAGGAGCACGACACGGTATTTCACGATGACCGTGACCGGGACGACAGACGACGCTGTTTCATACACTGTCGTGCAGGATACCGCCATTGTGGAGGAGAACAACGAGGATCCGAGAGTGCAACGGCAGAATCTCCTCATGCAGAACATCCTGACAGGAAAAGCGGTGACCGTTCGACAATCAAGCACCGGCGCGATTGAGGAAACTCGTGCCCGTACTCCACTCGGGGCTCAGGATATCCTCGGCCCGACCGTCAGCGATGCGATGTTCACCGCGAAGGCTGCCCTGCTCCCCCAGCTCCCCGGGCGTCCGTTGCGCATCGGTATGACATGGACCGAGGAGCACCGTGATACACTCCGACCAAGTAAAACGCTTCCGGGTATCGGTAGCGGAAGTGGGATCCGCTATCTCGATCGAAGAACGGAATTCACGGTCGTCGGAACAGAGACGCTTCGTGGCATCGAATGCCTCGCGCTGAAATGGCAAACGACCGGCAGTATGGAGGAAGCATTGCTCTACGACGGTCTCGAAGAGTACGCAGAAGAATTCAGGAGCGGAAGCGGAGAAATGAAAATCTCTCTCGATTCCGGACTCCCCCTCTGGATTGAAATCTATTCCGACGAAGAATCAACCCATGCGATGTTCGGCAAGCAGAATAGCGTTGTCCCCGCATCCATCAATACACATACGACCCTGGAATTATTCTCTCAATAACGAATACCGGAGCTCAGCATGCGCACTACGACGATGATCCTGCTCGTTTTCGCAATCGCCGCGACGACGAGCGCTCAACAGCCGACCCATCAGTTCGAAGAGGGCAAGGATTACACCTACCTGATCGAACAGACCGGAATGCAAATCCAGGAAATGCAGGGCCAGACCATCAATGTCAGCAGCGAATCCACGATCACACTCAAACTGACGCTGCTCGAGAAACTGGAAAACGGGCATCAGCGCATGCGTCTGACAATTGACAACGCATTGGTGATTTCCGAGAATCCGGAGCAAACGCGAACGCTCGGTGCGAACGCGGCCGGAAAGAGCATCGATTACGAAATCAACCTCGTGGGAGAAGTGGTCGATGTCGACAGCTCCCTCCGGACGATGGACGAGGAGACCCAGCAGATTCTCGGCGGCGTCATCAGTATCCTGCCGACCTTCAAGGCGGAGAGCGTATCTGAAAATGCAGAATGGACCGAAAGTGAACTCGATACCACACGCCGCGGTGAGGGGCGCATTCTCACTGAAACGGAGACGCAGTATACAGTCAAGGGACGTAAGGAAATCAACGGTTTCGACTGTTTTGAGATCCATATCACCGTCGAAAGCGAAAGTGACGGCAAGCTGGTGAATGGCCAGCAGGAAATGATGATCACCGGAACGCAGGAAGGAAAAGGCAGCATTGCCTACGATCCGGAGAAAAGGCTTGTGGTCAAGATGGAACTGGAGATCAACGGCGACCAGACCATCATGTTCCCCGCAAACAACATGCGTATCCCGATCACATCCAACCAGGTTGTCAAAGTCGAATTGCTCGGGAACTGACTTTCAATTCGATGTGCTCGAGGCTGTCCAAAAAAAAAGCGAATCATTTTCATAACAACATCGCTCAGCCCGCGTATACACGTGTATTGCGTTCAATAATCACTACGGGTGCATACATGAACACACCGCTTCCGATCCGCCTCTGTCTCCTTCTTCTTCTCCTCACGGTGTTGTCCGGCTTTCGCTTGTCTGCACAGGTCAATACAGCCGCGCAGGACAGCCTTCGTGCCGTGGAGGAGATCCGGGCTGAACAGGACCAACTGACAGAGGAACTCAAGCAGCTTCGCCAGCAGCTCCACGCATTGCAGTCAGAAGAACCCGGTGATGCCCGCCGGGAAGGGACCGAAAAGATCGAACAGCGTATCGAAAACATTGAAGTGCGGCTCGACGCCCTCGAGCGGAGTATTGATGCAATCTCACCTGGAGAGGTTGAGCAGGAGGATTCGTGGACCGATGAATGGGAGGATGAATGGAAAGACGACGAATGGCAGGATGATACCGGCGATGATGACGGCTGGTCGTGGTGGAAACAAAAGGAAGGCGAAGGTGAACAATTCGATATCCAGGATACATTCTTCAAGAAATATCCCGGAAACTTTCCATGGATGTTTCCCCTGACCACGCGACTGCACGAGACCTTTTTCCGCTACAATCGTGTGGAAGGAGTATATATCGGTATCACCCAGGCGAAACGGCTTTACTGGCACAGCAAACCGTGGGTGGTGAGCAGCGGATCGCTCGGATACGGTTTCGCCAACCATACCTGGCGTTACAGCCTCGGACTCGCCTTCCCCATATACCTCGAAGATCAGATCATCGAAGTGGCTGGCGAAGGATACAGCCTGACAGATTCGAAGGATCAATGGTCGTTCGATCGGGACGAAAACACACTGACAGCCTTTGTCGCCCGGGAAGATTTTCTGGATTATTTCGAACGCCGTGGTTTCAACCTCAGTGCGGCCTGGTATTATCGGGGAGAGGATGCACTGAACATGCGAGCGAGCGTGGGATACGTCCATGACACCTATGCCAATATGAATCGCGCGACCAACTGGTCCATTTTCGGCGGCGACAAGGAATTCCGGCTGAACCCTCGCATCAATGACGGCAACATGAACAGCATGGTGTTTTCGGCGGGAGCCACAACACTGAGCGATATCGACGATCGCAGCAGCGGTTGGGATCTGCAGGTGCAATTTGAAAGCGCAGGCGGTTTCGCGGCAGGCGATTTCACGTTTTCCCAAATCATCCTCGATGTGCGACGGTATCAGCCGCTCGGCGAGCATCTCAACCTGAATCTCCGTGGCCGCGGAGGGATGAGTGACGGACTTCTCCCGCAGCAACGTGTTTTTGAACTCGGCGGCCCCGGCACACTCCCGGGCTACCGCTTCAAGGAATTCAGCGGGAGCAACGTCGCGCTGCTTAGCGCGGAATTCATCGTCCGCAGCAGTATTGTCGGCAACGCACGTGGATGGGCCAAGAATGTTCTCCGCAATACGAATCTGATTCTCTTCACCAACACCGGATCCACCAACGGTGCCGTCCCGATCGCCACGCGCGATGTCACAAATGGAGCAATCCAATCGGACTTTGGAGACGGACTGACCTTCGATGACTGGCGATCAGACGTGGGCGTCGCATTTGGCAGTTCCGACGGCGATTTCCGCATTGGTGCAGCCTGGCGATTGGATCGTTCGGATTCTCCCAGTTTTGTCCTGCGCTTCTCGCGTCCATTCTGATGTGTTGAAGCGGGTGTCCCGGCTGCTATTGGGTGCCGGTGCCGTTGGAACGGGTGCGGCCGGTCAGACTTTGGGGCGTCGTGCAGGCGCCCCTCTCTCTTCTGCCGTCAGGTGTGCAGGTCTGGAACTGTATCTCTCCGGCTCTCCCCTGAGTGTTACACATGCAGGAGCAAACCACTCTCCCGCTGTGTGACACCTCGCAGCACCGGAAGGGGGCGATCGCACTCAGGCAGATCCTGCGCTGAGCACTTCCTCCGTGCGCCCTGCTGTGCGGAGTGCGGCGATCACCATATCGACGCATTGTTCGAGAGACATGCCGGTCGATATTTCCAGTATTGTCGAATCCGCCCTCCGGGTCAGGCACCATGACGCGATGATGCGCATCTCGTCAATGTCCTCGCGTCTACCTTGAAACAGCTCCTCCTGGCGCCCGAAAAACACCTCTCCCATCCGGCTGTGCAGAAGAGGAACGGGGATGTTTTTTTGATCGATCATCAACTGTGCCGCCAGCATCCCGGATTGTATCAGATGCAGTTCCACATTGCTCCCGCGTGCCAGCGTGATGATGACCAGATGCTGATTGCGCACGGAGTGCACCATCAGCTGCTGCTGTCGAATAATATTTTCCACGGCCGCGATGCGGTCCCGCAGCACGGCGGCCCCCTCGAAATCCAGATCGTCGGAGCGACGCTGCATGCGATCACGCAAACGATCCATGACTTCACGGTGTTCTCCCTGCAGAAACAGGACGATGTCATCGACCTCGCGAAGATACTCCTGCTGCGTGATATAGAGAGCGCAGGGCGCACTGCATCGCTTGATGTCATAATAGAGACAGGGCGTGTTCGCCGCATCAGGCTTCAGCCTCGTGTCGCATTCGCGGAGCAGAAAGAGCTTGTTGATGCTATCCAGCGCGTCTTCGACAGCGAAACGCGAACGGAACGGACCGAAATACTCCGCACCATCGTCGGAGAGATCATAACACCAGCCAATCGTGGGCCAGGGATCCAGACGGTCGATGCGGATGAACGGATAGCGGCGATCCCGCTTGAGTCGTGTATTGAACGGGGGCTGATGCTGCTTGATCAGCCGTGATTCCGCCAGCAACGCGGAAAGTTCAGTTTCTGTCGTTTTCCACGTGATACCGTGTACACCCCGGACCAGGCGACGGATTTTATCTGTATGCCCAATGTTGTGGTAAAAATACGAACTGACGCGTTCCTTGAGATCGCGTGCTTTTCCGATGTACAGCACTTCGCCACGGCGATCATGGAAAAAATAGACACCCGGGGTGTGTGGAAGCTCCGAAAGATTCTGCTGTAACCGAGAGAAATATTTCGGTGCCCCGGTGATGCGGTAGATCTGCTTGTTTTGGAACGTCAGCAGTTCGCTGCTTTCGTGAATATCGAATTCCTCTTCGAGGATGGAAAAGAAGGTCAGCAGCACCTGTGCCGTGGCCTCCGCATCCCCCATCGCGCGATGTCGCTTCGTGATCCGAATTCCGTAATGACGGGCGATGGCCCCGAGGTTCTTCCCACCCTTCGCGGGGATCAATCGGCGGGCAAGGCGCGCCGTACAGAGGCTGGGCACCTCCAGCACGTCCATACCGCAGCGCAGGAGCGTGGCATCAACAAATGAACGATCAAAACGGACATTATGCCCGACAAACACGGCGTCACCGATAAAGCGCCTCACCGACCGTGTCACCACAGCCGCCTCCGGTGCAGAATACACCATTTCATTTGTGATGCCCGTGAGCCGCTGAATCTCCTGCGGGATGAACTGTCGGGGATTGACCAGCGATTCGTAGCGATCAACCACTTCCCCACCCCGAATACGCAGTAATGCGATCTCCGTGATACGGTTGCGCTCAGGACTCAGACCAGTCGTCTCGATGTCACAGACAACGAAATCCGTATCGTGAATCTGAAGCTGCTCACACAACATCGTAAAAATTCCGGTTCTGGATTTTTACCACGCGTCCGGGACGCTGGGCGAGGAGGCTGTAATCGTGCGTCGCCATGATGATGGCAGTGCCGCGCTTGTTGACGCGATCGAAAATTGCAAGAATGTCCCGGGAGGCCGATGGATCCAGATTTCCGGTCGGCTCGTCAGCAAGGAGAATGACCGGATCGTTTACCAGGGCACGAGCAATGGCAACACGCTGCTTCTCTCCACCCGACAGATCCTCCGGCATGGAAAATTCCTTTGACGAAAGACCGACATCCGTCAGCAGACGATGCACTTTTGACGCGATAGCCTGCCGACGCGCACCGGTGACATGGAGCCCGAACGCCACGTTTTCGAATACGTTGCGGTCTTCGAGCAAACGATAATCCTGGAAAACAATCCCGATGGTGCGCCGGAGGAAGGGGATCTGATGACGGGTAATGGTGGAGGAATCGTACCCCCCGATCCGCACACGTCCGAATGTAGGCAGTGTATCCATGTACAGCAGGCGCAGGAAGGAACTCTTTCCGATGCCCGTCTCCCCGATCACATACACGAACTCCCCCTCCGAAATGACAAGGTTCGCACGATCGAAGATGTCCTGGTTTCCGAAAGTCAACCGGACATTGTGGAATTCGATCATGTGCCTCTGCCTCCGATAGGGTGATCCTACTGCAATCTATTCAATACGATTGTCCGTGCAAAATACACTGCCTCCTTCATGCTCTCCGCACTGGCAATACCGTGCGATGCGATACCGAATGCGGTTCCGTGATCAGGTGATGTCCGCACGATGGGGAGCCCGGCAGTGATATTCACGCCACGTCCCATGGCCTGCAACTTGAACGGCACCAGTCCCTGGTCATGATACATCGCGATGACGAGATCATACAGTTCCCTGTTGTGTGCGGAGAAAAAACCGTCGGCGGGGAACGGTCCCTCTGCACGAATGCCCTCACGCTGCTGCGCTTCGATCGCAGGGAGAATGATGCGTTGCTCTTCCATACCGAGGATTCCACCGTCACCGGCATGGGGATTCAGCGCGAGCACGGCTATACGCGGTTCCTCGACGCCGAAATCCTCCTCCATGGCGAGATGACCGAGCCGGATCGCGCGCTCGACTTCTTCCCGCGTGATCCTTGATGCGACCTCGCGCAACGGAACATGGACCGTGACCAGGCCGACATTCATGGTGTTGTTGCTGAGAATCATCAGCACATCGTCGCCACATTCGCAAAATGAGGCCAGCATGTCGGTATGTCCGTGGAAGGGACTGCCGGCCATTGCGATGGCTTCTTTCGAAATCGGTGCCGTGACCAGTGCCTGGGCCTTGTCATCGCGCACACTGAAATACGCCGTGCGGATAGCATCAATGCTGATGCGTCCGGATTCCTCCGTCGGTCGTCCGATATCCTCTGTGACAAAATCGCCGGGAACGGAAAAAAGGTTCAGCTGCCCTTCCCGTGCATCGGCTGCATCCCTCACTTCATGGAAAGAAAGTTTCAATCCAAGGAGAGCGTGATAGTGATGCAGAACTTCCGGAGGTCCGAATACGACCGGACGACAGATGTCAAACAGGTCGGAACGATGAAAGGCCTTCAACAGCACTTCCGGCCCAATCCCGTTGATGTCACCTATGGAAATCGCTATGACAGGGAGCATACGATCACTCCTCGTAGAGTTTGAAATCTCCGCTTCGCTCGCGATCGATGAAACGGAAGGTTTTATTCAAGGATGGATAATACCAGGTTTCTTCCGCCGGTCCGTCGCTGTTCAACATGCGCTGTGTCTCTTCCGGTGGACCGAACAGAATATAGACCTTTCCGCGGTCAGTCATCGCGCCATTGCGCTCGTACAGCGTACGGAAGGTGTCGATTGCCTCGTCAACACGACGGAAATATTCCGTCATCATCTCGTTGTACATGGTCTCCGGCGTCGCATCTTTTGCAGCCCAGTAGGCACGAAATCGCTGCTGCATTTCCGCTTCGTCTCCCCGTTTCATTTCCTGATACTCCTCCCGTGTCAGGATATAGCGCATGGCGTCGATGGCAAACTCGATATTGCGCAGTGACCGGGGCATGTTCCGCCAGTAAATACGTGTGGGAAACGAGATACTGTCTCGCTGATTCCCCTGCGAAGCGACAACTTCAAGAATATACCCCCCGACATCGAAACGTGCGAAAGGCAGTTCGAGGATCGCCATCGTTCCCTCAGTCTCCCGGACCTGTGTGAGGCGAAAGCCGTCCACATACCCATTCACATGATCCGGAAGCAGTGAACGACTCACTTCCGTCGGCTGGACCGTTCCTGCAAAAAGCGTATCACGCGCCTCCTTTTCGTCCCATCGAAGAAAACGTACGTGCCACGATGCATCCGTGTTGGTCGATACGGGGATCCCGACATGCACAGGAGTCGCGAACACCAGGGAACCGCCATACCCGTAGACAGAGTAACGACTCTCGCCTCCGGATGCTTCCCGCAGAAGAGGAATCGGTCGTCCAATACGAAGGGAATCTCCACGGAGAGGAATAACACCGAGTATGCGCCGCTCTGTCTGTTGCCGGGAAGAATGTGCGTCGGAGATCGTCATCAGCACTTCGTATGTCCCCTCCGGCACATGAAATTGCTGATGGAGAAGCACGTAACGGTCGCGCATACCTGTTGCCTCATAGCGATCAGTAAACGCTGAGGCCTTCGCGTGTTCGGCAACGATTGTATGTTCCTGCTGCCGGACATGTGTGCTGAGCTCGATGCCACCGGCAAAGAGCGAGTCCGGGTGGGGCTTCTCCGAACGCTCGAAAATCATGAAATCATAGGCCACACGCACAAACACATCGATGCGTGACACACCAGCCGAATCGGACGGGAATTGCACCGCCTCAAAAAATGCAAGTTCCCCACCCCTGACGGGCATATGCCGCTCTCGTCGCTGCGCCTCCGCGACGGAGGAGCCGGCAAGCACGAAGAATGCGAGAAGGACGATGCACATCGAATGTGTGGTCATAGGATTGTCATATGGTTCAAACATCGAGGTTGCGGACGTACTTGGCGTTCCGCTCAATGAACTGCCGGCGCGGTTCCACGCTGTCACCCATCAGGATCTGGAAGAGACGATCCGCTTCCGCAGCGTTCTCCATGGTGACGAGCAGCAGCGTGCGGGTCTCGGGATTCATCGTGGTTTCCCAGAGTTGCTCTGGATTCATTTCTCCGAGACCCTTGAAACGCGAGATGGTGATACCGCCCTTCTTGGCCAGGGCTTCCTCATCGATATCCTCTTCTTCACTCTTTTCCAGCACTTTCGCACCGCCGAATGCCTTGATGATTTCATCCCGCTCATCCTCGTCGAACGCATACCGTTCCGTCTTGCCTTTCTTGATCTTGTAGAGCGGCGGCTGTGCGATGAATATATGGTTGTTCTCAATCAGCGATTTCATGTAGCGGAAGAAGAACGTCAGAAGCAGGGTGCGGATATGACTTCCATCGACATCAGCATCGGTCATGATAATGATTTTTCCGTATCGCAGGCTAGACAAATCCATGTCCTCATCACCGCCGATCCCCGCGCCGAATGCAGATACCATGGCGTTGATCTCGTTGTTCTCGAGAATCTTGTGCAGGCGGGCTTTCTCCACATTCAGGATTTTCCCGCGCAGCGGGAGGATCGCCTGAAATCGCCGATCACGGCCCTGCTTGGCCGAACCGCCCGCTGAATCCCCCTCGACAAGATATATTTCACAGTGCTCGGGGTCGGTGATGGAGCAGTCGGCAAGTTTGCCGGGAAGGCTGAGTGACTCCATGGCATTCTTCCGCCTGGTAAGATCCCGTGCACGCCGCGCTGCCTCACGAGCCTCCGCCGCGCGGAGTGCCTTCTCGATCACGCGTTTTGCGATCGATGGATTTTCTTCGAGATACAGTGAGAGCTGTTCGCCGACAATGGTTTCAACGATGCTTTTCGTCTCGCTGTTGCCCAGTTTCGTTTTTGTCTGTCCCTCGAACTGCGGTTCAGGCACCTTGACACTGAGCACAGCAGTCAATCCCTCGCGGAAATCATCTCCCGACATGCTGATCTTTCCCTCCTTCGCCAGCCCGTTCTTGTACGCATAGTTGTTCAGCGCACGGGTCAGGGCCGTCTTCAATCCAACGAGATGCGTTCCGCCTTCGATGGTGTTGATGTTGTTGACGTAGGTGAAGATGTTTTCCGAATAGGAGTCGTTGTATTGAAAGGCCAGTTCAACAGGCGTGTTGTCGCGCACACCTTCGATAAAGATGGGTTTCTTGATGAGCGACTGCCGGTTGGCGTCGATGTATTCCACGAAATCCCTGAGCCCGCCCTTGAAGTGGAACACTTCCTCCTCTCCGTCCCGGGCGTCGCGCAGGGTGATCCTGATGTTTCGGTTGAGATACGCGAGTTCGCGCAGTCGCTCCTCGAGCACCTCGAAACGGAATTCCGTGACCTTGAAAATTTCTCCGTCGGGGAAGAACCGGGTTTTTGTTCCGGTCTTTCGCGTCTTTCCGAGATTTTTAATTTCATGATCCGGTGCGCCACGCGTATAGCGCTGCATGTAAATCTGTCCGTCTCGATAGACTTCCACTTCGCACCATTCGGAGAGCGCGTTGACCACGGAGACGCCGACACCGTGCAGGCCACCGGACACCTGGTAGGTCTGCTTGTCGAACTTCCCGCCCGCATGCAACGTGCACATGACAACTTCGAGAGTACTGATTTTCTTGACGGGATGCGGACCAACCGGGATGCCGCGTCCGTTGTCTTCGACCGTCACGGATCCGTCCTTTTCGATGACGATGGTGATGGTATCGCAGAAGCCGGCGAGCGCTTCATCGATCGAGTTGTCGACGACCTCGTTGACAAGATGATGCAATCCACGGACACCGACATCGCCAATGTACATGGCGGGACGTTTCCGCACCGCTTCCAGGCCCTCGAGAACTTTGATGCTGGTTTCCGAGTAGAGGCGCGCCTGTGATTCCTGTTCTTTGGTCATTTTCATTGTTCAATATGTGAGTGATTCATTTACCGATGCAGAAACGGGAGAAAATACTGTTGAGCACGTCCTCCGAAGAGACCGCGCCGATGATTTCTCCGAGCGCCTGTGTTGCGCGGCGAACTTCTCCGGCCAGGATTTCCTCCGTCATCCCCTCCTCGTGTGCGCGTTGCGCGTCCTCCAGCGCTGCGATTCCACGTTGCAGACAATCCGCGTGACGTGCATTTGTGACGAGTACGCTTCCCTGTTCGGTGCTGCCGCCGGTACTTCGAGCCAGAGCGGCGAGCCGCTGTGTCAGTTCAGTCATTCCCTGACCGGTGAGAACCGACAGCGGTATCCCATACGCGCTCAGATATTCGACCTGATCTTCCGGTACGAGATCCGTCTTGTTGAAGACGAGCAGCACGCGCGTGTCATGATCCTCGAGCAACGCGAGGTCACGAACGGCTACTCCCGCTTGATGTCCTTCGCGCGCATCCACGAGCAGGCATACAATGTCGGCGTTTTGAAGAATCTCCCGTCCAAGAGCGATTCCTTCCTCTTCGATTCGGTCGGAGGCCTCACGCAGACCGGCGGTGTCGATAAAACGCAGATACTCCCCATGCAGCAGCATGCTTTCCTCGATATAGTCCCGCGTCGTTCCGGGCACATCGGTGACGATAGCGCGCTGCATGCCAAGCAACGCGTTGAGGAGACTGGATTTTCCTACGTTCGGAGGACCAGCCAGAACCACACGCACCCCGTCACGGAGAAGCCGTCCGCTGTCATAGGACGCGAGTGCTTCACGCAGCTGCACAAGACTGCGTTCGAAGAGTATCCGGAGCTGCGCGACGTCGAGAAATTCCACGTCGTCTTCCGCGAAGTCCAGGCTGAGTTCGAGCATCGACGCGGCATCCAGAAGAGCGTCACGGATACCCGTCACGAATCGGGAGAGCCGGCCTTCCAGCTGACGAACGGAGGCCTGATACGCTTCTTCCGACTGCGCATGGATAAGATCAGCGACGGCTTCAGCCTGAACGAGGTCCATCTTGCCGTTGAGGAACGCTCGGCGCGTAAATTCGCCCGGTTCGGCGTGGCGGATGCCTGTCTCGAGTAAACGCGCCAGAACACGTCGGGAGACGATGCTTCCCCCATGACAGCTGATCTCAATGCTGTGCTCGCCTGTGTAGGACTGTGGTGCACGGAACACGGCAACAAGAACATCGTCGATGGTGTCCCCTTTGGCATCCACCAGGCTACCGTGATGTAGTGTGTGCGAAGCGACGCTGCGCAGATCTCTTCCGCGAAACAGGCCAGCCACCTGATCGATGGCATCTCCGCCGGATACCCGGATGACTGCGATACCGGAGGAGCCCGGAGGGGTGGCGATCGCCACGATGGTGTCCTGCACCGATCCCTGAGGATACGCTCTGTTCATCGCAGCCGGATCTCCTCGACGATGTGCTCGCCCAGGAACGCGTTTATTTTTTCGATCAGGCCTGTGCGCATCATGTGCAGTTCCTGTCGCCATACGGCATCGGTCACTTCGATCCAGAGTATGCCGCGCCGCATGCGGACAGGGTGCGCATGATTGGCAATGGCTGTGCTGACAATATCCGGCCAGCGCTGCAACACCTCTTCCTCGCGGATGCGACGGTCCAATCCCTGCCGCACGAGACCTTCCTGCAAGGCCTTGCCGAGAGTTGTGGTCTTCCAGCGTATGTTCATGCAACTTCCGCAAGAGCTGTCACCTTTCCGTCGGCGATACGCAGGGTGCGGTTACCGTTCTCCGCATGCGCGAAATACTCGAGTGTCGCCGTATTCGCGGAGGTGATGAATGTTTGACCGAGTCCCTGGGCGAGGTGAAGGACGCTGGCGAGACGCTCGTCGTCAAGTTCGCTGAACACGTCATCGAGTAACAGCATCGGAGTCTCGTCCAGATGTGCATCCAGATAACGGTGTTCCGCAAGTTTCAGTGCGATCAACACGGTTTTATGTTGCCCCTGCGATGCCTGCGCACGCACGTCCAGCCCATTGAGCAGGATATCCATGTCGTCGCGATGTGGTCCGATTGTCGTCGTCCCGCGACGGAGATCCGCATGAAAACGTCGCTGCAATTGTGCGAGGTATGATTCCACACTGTCCTCCGCAGCGGAATCGATATCAGCGGTGTTCCGGGAGTGCAGAGTCACCTGTTCCCGTTCTGCGATGACGCTCTGCATGGCCTGCCGGAAGTACGGTGTGAATTCATCGATGAATTGCTGCCGTCGCTGCATGATACGGACAGCTGATTCCGCGAGAGACCGATCCCATGCTTCGAGGGTGGCACGTATTTCCTGCGGCCGACGCTCCATATCGGCGAGCAGCGCGTTTCGCTGCCGGAGGATGCGACGATAATCGATCAGGTCCATCAGGTAGCTGTGATGTACCTGGGAGATGATAAAATCCACGAAGCTGCGGCGCTCACCCGGTCCCCCTGCGGTGATGGGACGATGTTGCGGCGAAAGAGCAACGATGGGGAACTGTCCGATCAAATCGGAGGCCGCTGCAAGCGGAGAATGATCGAGCGTGATCTGTTTTCGTCCCAGTTCGGCGTTGTACACCATGGTGATATCGTGATGCGAGCCGCTGTCGGAGAGAAACGATCCTTCGAGACGAAACGCCGCCGCATCCTTCTGCAGGAGGCCACGGTCCTGACGGGTAACAAAGCTCCGTGTCGAGCTAAGCATGGAAATGGACTCGAGCACCGTCGTCTTCCCCGCTCCGTTTTCCCCAAGGAGAAGTAGTGTCCCTTCGGGACAGTCTATTTCGGTGTACCCGTGATTTCGGACATGAGAGATGCGCAGGCGCTGTAGGATCATGATTATGCGTTGAGTCGAAGCGGCATGACCAGCATGAGAATTTCGAAATCTTCCTTCTGTTCGTTCGGCTGTATGAGACCGGCCCGGGTCGGAGCACTGAAAAAGAAGTCGACCTCGTCCGTACCGAGATGCTGCAACGCCTCGGTGATATACCGTGCATTGAAACCGATCTCGAGATCTTCGTCCACGGAGAATGTTCCCGGCACCGCTTCCCTGGCTTCCCCACCAACGTCGACATCTTCCGCAGAGACGCGAACTTCATCCTTGCTCACACTGAAGCGGATCTGGTTTGTGATCGCATTCGAGAAAATGGAGCAACGCTGCACAGCGGCGATGAGCGCCAGTCGGTTCACTCTCAGCTGCTTGTCGTTTTCGAGAGGAATGACGCTCTCATAATTCGGATATCGCTCATCAATAATGCGGCTGATCAGCGTCATTTCACCGAAGGAGAACCGGACATTGCTGCGTCCGAAAACGACCGACACTTCGCCCTCGCCCAGTGAGCGGGAAACGATGTTCAACGCCTTGGCAGGAATGATGATGTCACGGTTACCCTCAGTGTTCGCTTCGGCGATGACACCTGCATGACGGATGCGGACAAGCCGATGCCCGTCGGTGGCGACAGCGTAGAATTCCTCTCCCTTCCACTGGAACAACACCCCCATCATGGAGGGACGCAGGTCGTCGGTGCTCACCGCGTATACCGTCCGCGCAATAACATTTTTCAGCAGGTCGGTGTCGAGCTGCAGGGAAAACTCTTCCTGAATCCCTTCTGCTTCCGGGAAATTCGTCGCACTCTCCCCGGCCATTTTATATTCCCCCTGATCCGTCTTCAACATCAGACGGTGTGAGCTTTCTTCCGCGGTGAACGCGAGGTCCGCATTCCCGAGCGCGCGCAGCGTTTCATTGAGCTTCTTCGCCGGCACAGCGATCTTGCCGTCCGCCTCGCCACCGACCTGCAGAGACACGGTCATGGAGATTTCGAGGTCGCTGGCCGTCAGGCGCAACTCATTGTCGGTGAGCTCAAACAAGACGTTTTCGAGTATGGGCAAGGTCGACTTGGATGGAACGACGCCGATGATCTTCGAAAGCGCCTTGTGCAGATCGCTGCTCACTGCGGAAAATTTCATGAAGTCCTCCGGTGAAATGCTCTGGTGTGGTTACGGGAGTGTTGTGGTGCCGGCGAATGGTTGACGTCGCTCCGATGACGCGCAATGCGTATGGGAATCGTCGTATGAACGGCCGATGAAGTCATCATTGAAATATACGAAAAAAACCGATGGAAGTCCACCGGTCTTTCTCCTCGGAAAACCTTTGTTTTCAACAAGTTACGCTCAGCCAAACGCGGTGGTCCGAGTCCGTTCGCTACACCGAGAAATCCTTCGTGATTTCCCGGTTTTTTCTGCGCGAAATCATATGAAATTCATCGACGGCGAGCGTGTGATCCGAGATCACCTTCATCCGCACGAAGTACTTGAGCATCAAGCGCGCAACGGGCGAAAATGTTCCGTCCGTCAGGTACGTCTCCATCGAAGGGTGCACCTTGAGTGTCAGTCGCAATTCCTTGCTCTGGCTGCGGAAACGGCGCAACCAGCGCTCGATCTGCGTGAACAGTGAGTTCTTCGACAGCACCCGGCCCGTACCGAGGCAGGTCGGACATGTTTCGCTCACGGACATCTGCACGCTCTCCCGTACGCGCTGTCGCGTGATCTGCATGAGGCCGAACTCCGTCAATGGCAGGATCGTATATTTCGCACGATCCCGTCGCATCTCTCGCCGCATCTCTTCATAGAGCTTGCGCTTGTTCTCCTCCGAATCCATATCGATGAAATCAATGACGAGAATACCGCCGAGATCCCGCAGGCGAATCTGCCGACAGATTTCCCGTGCCGCCTCGAGATTCGTCCGCAGTGAATTCAATTCCTGTTCGCGCTTCGCGGCATACCTGCCGCTGTTCACATCGATCACCTTCATGGCCTCGGTGTGCTCGATGATCAGATATCCACCGCTTTTCAGCCAAACCTTGCGGGTCATGGATTGCTGGATCTGCTTCTCGATGTCGAAGTGATCGAAGATAGGTACACGCTCGGTGTGGAGTTCCAGAACATCGACTTTGTGCGGCGCAACGAGGTTGAGATATGCACGAATCTCGCGGTACATCTTCCGCGAATCCACGGCGACACGTGCAACATCCTCGGAAAAGAGGTCGCGCATCGTGCTCGAAGACGTGTTCATGTCCTTGTAGAGCAGGGATGGCGGACGGGATTTCCGGATGTTGCGCTCGATATCTCGCCAGCTCTGAACCAATCCCTCGAGGTCGGCACGAAGGACGTCTTCGGATTTTCCCTCCGCGACTGTGCGGATGATCACCCCGAACCCGCCCGGGAGAATGGAGCGTGCCAGACGGCGTAACCGACGTTTCTCTTTGAAATTCTGGATTTTGCGCGAAACACCGATCTTGTTGTCGAACGGCATGAGAACAAGAAAGCGCCCGGGTAAAGCAACTTCGGTGGTGACGCGCACACCCTTGTTTCCGACCGGTTCCTTGAAAATCTGCACAACGACTTCCTGTCCACGCGTCAGCTGAACCTGGGAGGGTGGGCGTCGACGACGCCACTTTCGTTTCTGATCCCGGGGCTTGCCTCCTCCCGGTTTTCCGTTCCCTTCCTCCTCATCTTCCTCTTCGCTGATCTCATCGATAACGTCGTCATCCCCGGTGATGGCGGCGTATTCGCGAAAGGCATCCCCGACATCCGAAAAATGGAGAAACGCATCCTGTTCGAGACCGATATCGATGAAGGAAGCCTGAATCCCCGCCATGACCTTGGCGACGGTGCCTAGATAGATGTCTCCGACCATCCGCTCCTTCTCCTCGCTTTCGACGAAGAGCTCGGCAAGACGGCCGTCTTCAATGATGGCAATGCGCTGGAGGTCATCCGACGCATTGATGATGATTTCCTTTTTCATGGTAGACTCATAACTGCGAAAGCAGCGAAATCCGCACGCCGTCGAATGGCAGGATCTCGCGGCAGATGCCACTCGTACAGATCAATCCACCGCGCTCCGTTCCGTAACTGATTGTTGCGATGTGATCGTTGCCGAGACGATAGGCGAGCTCCATGGCGCGCCAGAAGTTTTTTCCCGTCTTGTCCTCGTCATCCGTCGTGTATTCCATGCGAAGAGTCACCGACCACTCGGCCGCACGGGCGAACGTCAATGCAACAAATTCGTTGAAATACTCGGGATTTTGCCTGCTGAACGAATCATGGAAAAACTGCTGTTCGAACGTCGCACCGACGCTGTACTCCTTGTCAAGCATGTACTCGACGCGGACAGGAATTGTCGTGCTGGACTGTTCGTGCGGAAGATTCAGCTCGTACGGCGCGTCATAGCGGCGGTTGAAGGCGGCACGGATGTAGGATTGATCCTCGAAATACCATTCCACCTCGGCATACAATTCCCAGAACGGAGAGAATTTCTCATCCAAGGTCGGCATGAACGCCGCATCCCGCTCGTAGGTCACGAGGAAACCGTCCCGGGTCACATAGCCGTCATGGCGGCTGGCAATCGCCCCGTTGAGATTGATTGTCACGGTTGGTGAGAGCGAATAGAACACATCGAGTTGCATACCGATTTCATCATTGAAATCCACCACATGCGGATTTCTCGACAGGAGCGTGAAATAATGTTCCTTGTGGACAATCGGTGGATTCTGCATGGGCAGCATGCGCGTGGGACGATTGGGATCGCGCTCCTCCTCTCCGACGACGTCGAAACGATAGTCCTTGTATTCGAAGGTCACTCCAAGCCCGATATCGGACGTGTAGGAAACGCTCCCGTACCAGGCGTCACCGTCGCTTTCAAACGAGCGAAAGCCACCCGCCGGTGCGGGAGTGTATATACTCGACCGCTTCCACGCATGCTGCACAAAGAAATCAAAACCCAGCCCCCGCAGGGACAACATCAGCTCCGGAATATCCGCATGCACCTGGTCCATGCCGAATGACGACGGCAGTTCGCCGTCGGCACTGACGATGCTGCCGCCAAAGCGAAGAAAGCGCATGGGCGTAACTTCCAGATGGCCGCTCCGAACGGAGTAGGTTTCAATGCGGTCGGAGTTGAGGAGATCGAAATAGCGCATCGTGCCGAGTGCGAAAATCGCATTCATGTGACGATCGCGGTATGTGCCGCGAAGCCCGTCGAGCCGGGTATCGTAATTGATGCCCCGATTCTCGAAGAGATTCATGGCCAGACCTTTCCCGTAGAGCGTATAGAAGTCACCGGCGCGGAGTTCGATTCCCTGCGTGGCAAACTCCACGTACCGCTTGCGAATACCCTGGTACCGCGGTCCGAACTCCGGGGGATCGTCATACAGGTATTCGAATCCGACGGTGAAATTCTCCCAGAAAAGGCGAACATTGGTCTGGTTCTCGATGTATTCCTTGTCTCGGAGTTGTCCCCCGATCACCTGCTCACCCTTGCCGTAGCGCATGAAGTTGCCCACCGAGTACTGGACCTGCGCAAACAGTGCTGCGGGGCCGCACAGGAACAGTGCCGCCGCAATCAAGCCAAAGCATTTCATGCATTACTCCAGGATTTTCTTGATGTCTTCCTCGATCTCGTGCTCATCGCCGGCGATGTAGCCCGCGCGCTTCGTAATCAGCTCCCCGTCCTGATTGACGAGCAGCGAATAGGGCATGCTCTGGCCGTTCAATTTCTTGAACACCTCGCTGTTGGGATCGAGCCAGAAGTCGTATGGAAGTTGCTGCGCTCTGACATACGCTTTGACCTTCGCGATGCTGCGCGGGTTGTCGAGGTTGATCGCAAGATAATGGAAGTTCTTGTCCTTGAACTTTTCGTACGTGGACTTCAGCGCTTTCATCTCCTGCTTACAGGGCTCACACCACATGGCCCAGAAGCTGATGAAGACGGCGCCCTTCTCTCCGCCCGTTCGCACGGCCTCGAGATATTCCTGGAAGGAATGTTCATCCCCGTCGATATCGCGGAGATACAGATCAACGGACGTGAGGTCCTGTGCGGCCATCTGTCCGGTCATGCTCATCAGGAGAGCAAGGAAAACAAAACCCTTTTTCATATACACAATCCTGTGATTGATATGAATAGTACACTCATATGACAGCCGTCCCGAACGGAACGGAATACATGGCAAGAATGTCGCGTACAGCCTGCACGGATATGTACTGGTACCCGTGCATTCCCAACGCACCGGCTGCATCGGCGTACGAGGCGATATCGTCAATATACAGCGTCTCTTCCGGTTGCGTACCCGCACGTCGCAAGGCTTCCCGGAAAATCTCCGGGGATGGCTTGGTCTTCCCGAATTCGCAGGAAAACACGCAATGCTCGAACAGCTCGAACACCTCCGGGAAACGTTCTCTCGCAAAAACGATGTGCAACGGATTGGTGTTCGAGAGCATCACCAGCGTCAGTACCGGTTTGATTGCCCTCATGAGTTCGAGATATTCCTCATTCAGCCAGAAAATGTCACCCCACAGCAAGCGAAAACGCTCTTCGTCAAGACCGTCCGGTGCGCCGAGTAACTCTCCGGCGAGCCGCATGAACGCAGTGGATTCCATCGCTCCGGTTTCGAAAGCCTGCACGCCTCTCCAGAAACGCTCCTCCGCCCTTTTATCCCAAGATGCATGGGGGAAATCCTCTTCCAGCCGGGCCGTGATGATGCGGTGATCGAAATGAAGCACGACATTCCCCAGATCGCTGATCAACGCGCGGATCATCTTTTCAGCCTCGAAAACGTCTTCATGTCGCTCTCACCGGAGAGATGTACGATGCGCGTGTGGGCAGACGCCGACGTCGTGCATCCGGAAAAGTCCGTCACCGCGAAAAACAGTGGAGCGATGCCATGCGATAAGAAGGTCCAGCCGGGAGTGGAAACTCCCTCGTTGTCTGAGAGCGAAGTGTCTGGAGTGCGTGTATTGATTTCGAGCATGAAGCCGCTGCTG
>JAFGKR010000355.1 GCA_016928515.1 Bacteroidota bacterium
CAGATCCCTTTTGCCGTGGCGAATCTGTTTCTTCGCGGAACGGATTCCATACTTGTGACTTCACGAAATGCAGAGATCCGCCAGTCCGCCGTCTGTACGTATCCGAATTTCGCCGTCACGGCCTTCCATCAGAAACTGCGCCGCATGGACACGCGCACGGGCAGCCAGGAAGCACAAGCGGCCGGATGGGAAATCACGGACGGATCGATGAGAAGCGACCTCGAAACAGCCATGCAGGAAGTATTGCAACTCCAGACCGCGGATCCGGTGACACAGAACGCTTACGACATCGTCATGCACCCCACATTCCTCTGGGATTTGTTGTTTGACACCCTCCTGCCACATCTCGACACACGCCGCGTTCTTGGAATGGACGGCGGTAGCCCGGTTGACCGCTGGTTGCGACCTGATCAGATCAGCAGTACCCGTATCGGATCGGAGCTCCTGAACATCCGAGCGGATTCCTCTCTCCCTCGTGGGCTCGCGACTTGCGGCTGGGATGACACCGGTCGGCCGGCATCCTCCGCTCCTCTGGTCGAAGGCGGACGAATACTCCGTCTGCCCACGGACGAGACACTCCCCCCTCTTCCGGATGTGCAGGGATTGGGATTTTCACGTTCACCACAGTGGAACATTCCTGCTACCATGGCGATGCCAAATATTGTTCTGAAGGAAAGCACCGGCGGAAGCCTGTTCGACATGATTTCCGGTCTGGATAACGGCCTCTTTGTAAAGGGCCGTGGAAATGTCATGATGAATCCAGCGAAGACAATGTTTCGTGTCCGCCCCCAGATTGCATGGATGATCCGCAGCGGCAAACTCGCGGAACCCGTCCGCGGTGTTGAAATCGAGACATCCGTGGAACAGTTCTGGAATTCGCTTGCCGCACTCAGTGGTGCCGAGGAGAGCATGGTCGCCGGGGATCTGTTCCCGGGCAGAAGTCATGCCTTGTGGGAAGTCCCCTTTTCCGTTTCCGTGCCTGCCGGACTGTTTCGCCGCATTCCCGTGTACACCGCACAGGAGGGCCGATGAGTTTTCTTACGCGCAGAAATGCGGAAGAGCTCCTTGCACAGCTTCTGCAGACCAGCCACGTCGACGAGATGCATGCCGTGCTGCGCAGCGCGGACGGTACTGCGTATCGTATTGCTGACAATATTCCGGACGCTCCTCATCGCAGCGCTGAGGCCTCCCTGCGGATCACTGTGCGCGTGGGAAAGCGCTATGCCTCCGCCGGCAGCAACGATCTGAGCAGTGCCGGCATGCACGAACTGGTGGACCGCGCCGTCCGGCTGGCAACTGTTATGCCGGAGGTGGCACAGGTGCTGCCTTTCCCCGGCCCGCCATCCCGGACATCCACGGATTCACCATCCTCATCGCAGGAGCAACTGCAGCTCCCGGGAGCCGATACCATCCGATTGCTGATGGATCTCGCAGGGAGTGCAGACCTGCAGATGTCCGGCAGCCTCGCCGTGACGCGATCGACGCTGTCGGTGGCGAATTCCCAGGGCCTTTTTCTGCATTATCCCTCCGATCTTCTGCACGCACAGTTTCGTGTGTACACAAGGGACGGCAGCAGCACAGGTTTCGGCGAGCACTTTTCCCCGGTCTTCGAAGAGGGATCCCTGCTCCGCACTCTCCAGACTGCTGTCGAGAAGTGCAGAGCGTGGAAAGATCCCGTTTCGATGGAGCCCTCGCGGATCACCACAGTTTTCGAACCACGCGCACTTGCAGACATGCTCGTCCCGCTCCTGCAGCAGTTCAGTTCCCGTGCAATCCAGGATGATCAGAGCTTCCTCCGAAAACTCGACGGAAGCACATTTGTCGGGACGCGCATGTTCCTGGAGAATGTCACATTCCGTTCCGATCCGTTCATGCCCCGCCTTCGCGTAGCACCTTTCACGCTTGACGGACTCGCCGTCAAACCCGAGACGTGGGTGCGCAACGGTGTGATCGCGCAGATCGCAACGGATCGCTTCCTCGCCGCAGAGCAGGGAATCGAAGCGTTGCCGCCTCCTGCCAATCTTATCATGGAAGGCGGCACGAAGGATCTGGAGACGCTCATCAGCGAAACATCCCGCGGATTACTGCTCAGCGGTTTTGCCGACCTCCGGATCGTCGATCCGAAGAATTGTCTGCTCACCGGTTCGACGCGCGATGGTCTCTTCCTGATCGAAGAAGGAAAAATCACACAGGCGGTGCGCAATCTGCTCATCCGCGAGACACCCGTGTACCTGTTGAAGGAACTGGAAGAAATCGGGCAAACGGAAACGACCTCCGCGACAGGAAGTTATTTTCCCATGCACCTTCCCCCACTGCGCGTCAAAGACGTGTTGTATGGTGCGAGCAGCGGTCTGATCTGAACCGGCTGACATGCAGCCGTCGCTGCGTCATGTCTCTTGCCGCCGCAGGCCGCACAATTCCGAGAAAAGCAGCCCGACGAACATGATTGCGGCGCCAATTCCCTCCACGGCACCCATCATCTCCCCAAGCGCGAGAAATGCGATGAGTGCAGCGAACACGGGCTCCATGGTAAAAATGATCGCGGCGCGCGTCGGTGTCGTTTCCCGTTGATATTTCGATTGTACGAAAATCGCCACTGTCGATGCGAAGAACGCAAGATAGAAGACTGCACTGATGGCCGTCAGACTGAATGCGGTTCCGCCGGAATCGAACAGCAACGATGCAATGAAACCAATCACCGCAGTACCCACGAACTGGTAGAAGACAATTTCCCTGCGGAATTCCTTCCTGGTGAAGACATCCAGGTAGACGATGTAAAACGCAAAGACGACCGCACAGAACAGGACGAGGATATCACCGGTGTTGAATTCTCGCCCTGCCGGGGAAGTGAAAACATACAGTCCGGCACCGACTATGACGACTCCGACGGTGTTGCCGAATGACGGCATGCGCCGTTCAATGAGCATTTGCAGCAGCGGTGTGAACACGACCATGGTTCCGGTCAGAAATCCCGCTTTTGATGCCGTCGTGAAAACCAGGCCGACAGTCTGAAACGCAAAACCGAGACCGAGCAGGACGCCAAGAAGCAGTCCTGCCTTCAACGAAGCGGCCGTGGTTGTTTTGATGTCTTTCCATGTATAGATTCCCACCATGAATGCAGCCAGAGTAAAACGCATCCCCTGCAGCAGAAGCGGAGGAAGATCGATCAACGCGATTTTCGTCACGGAGAACGTGGATCCCCAGATCAGAGTGATCGCGAGCAGATACCGGTCTGCGCGAGGAAAAACGGCGCGGGTTGTCGTGTCGTGTGTCATGGGTTGTTTGCTGATTCTTCTGAGTGCCTGTACAAAAGGACGCGAGGAGAAAGCCCTGTCCGACGAGACCTTCCGCACCGTGTATGCAGAGATTATCTATCTGGGAGAACTGCATCGCGGTGACACACTGCAGTTGCGCAATGCGATCGATTCCCTCCTACTCGCCTATGAGACCGATACCACCGCCCTATTCGCCGCAGCGCGCCGCAGCGCATTGGACAAAGGACTCATCGAACGTCTCTACAGCGAAACCGTCCAGCGCTTTCAGGATATGACGGTCGAGGACTCAGTTCATACGGGGACAGTACCTCCGGAGGACGACGAAGAAGAGTAATTTCGCACTCTCTGCCGGGGGAATCAGAACAGGCTGTGGACGACCGCCGGCACGATCTCCCCTCCTGCCCTATGCAGTCCTTTCAAGGCCGTACTTGTTGATCTTCTTGTACAGATGACTGCGCTGAATACCGAGCTCGTCGGCCGTGCGGCTCACATTCCAATCAAAGCGTTCGAGTTGTCGGCGGAGAAACAATTCCTCTGCGCGCTCCTTGAACTCCTGGAAACTCACATCCATCGACAATGTTGCATCGAGTGCGTCAGGGCTCCCCAGAACGAATCGTTCGATATCCGAGACAGTGATGCGCTCGGCGACCATGATGGCGAGTCGCTCGACGACATTCCGGAGTTCACGGACGTTGCCGGACCAGCGCATATGCTGCAGACGGAAGACCGCATCCTCGTCGATTTCGCGCAACGGTAGCTTGTTCTTGCGGCACGTTTCGGCGAGGAAAAAGCGGATCAGGTCGGGAATGTCCTCCCGGCGGTCTCGTAACGGCGGCACATGTATCGGAATGACATTTAACCGGTGATAGAGATCCTCACGAAAATGTCCTTCCTGGATTTCCTGTGAGAGGTCCTTGTTCGTCGCTGCGATGACGCGCACATCCACACTGATGCGTTTATTCCCGCCCACACGTTCGAATGCACCTTCCTCCAGTACACGAAGTACCTTGGCCTGTGCAGAGAGACTCATATCACCGATCTCATCGAGCAGCAAGGTTCCGGTGTCCGCCTGTTCGAATTTTCCGATGCGTTGACCGGTTGCTCCCGTGAAGGATCCCTTCTCGTGTCCGAACAACTCCGACTCGATGAGTTCCTGCGGGATGGCCGCGCAGTTGACCTCGACGA
>JAFGKR010000010.1 GCA_016928515.1 Bacteroidota bacterium
ATGCTGTTCATTGCGTGGAATATGTCGCCTGCGGGGTGGAGTCCGCCATTAACGGAGTAGCACGTCGGGCCCGGATCGAACTTGCAATCATACTGTTCAGTCCGTATATCGATAGTCCACCGCGGGGTGGAGTCCGCCATTGGCGGAGTAGCACGTCGGGCCCGGATGGGTCTTGCATTGAGAATATTTATTCCATATATTAAAAATTCACCGCGGGGTGGAGCAATTGGTAGCTCGTCGGGCTCATAACCCGAAGGTTGTTGGTTCAAGTCCAACCCCCGCTACAAGAAAGGCAGAGTCACACGGCTCTGCCTTTTCCGTCTCACAATCCTGGGGAGAAAACATGGCCTATCACGTCTATGTACTGAAAAGCCGCGAGGGGTACCGATACATCGGTTCGACCGGTGACATCGAACAACGACTTGCCGATCACAACAAGCGACGGAATCATACCACGAAACATGGATCCGGATGGACAATCCTGCATCAGGAGGAATTCGCGACGCGCGGCGAAGCGATGAAACGGGAGAAATGGCTGAAAACCGGCATCGGTAGGCAAAGGGTGTGGGAATCTTCAGCTTCGCCTTCTTGAACGCTGCAGAGAGCAGCTCTGAGAACGCCTCACGGTTCTTGACGATACCTGCGCCCTTTAGAGTCCGGAGAGCGATAAGGATTGCCTCCTGCAGCTCTCGGCCTTCCTCGATCTCCGTCTGTGCCGCCTTCGTGTCCTTGCGTTTCTTGCTCGTCGCGAGCTTCTCGAATGGCCCGATCTCGCGCACGCGCTGCAGGCGTTCATCATCGACGGCGAAGTTCAGCCGCAAGGGACGCTCCACGGTGATCCGCTGGTACCCGAAGTCCGCGTTGTCGAAGACCTTCACGAACTCGCCGTCCCTGAGCTTGCCGTACAGTCGCGTTATCTCATCGCGTTGGTCGTCGTCGATCTCGTTGCGCTTGTTGCCGAGGGATTTCCGCATCTTCCGGAAGAAGCTCGTACCATCCACCAGCTGCACCTTGCCCTTGCGGCTCCGGGGCTTGCGGTTCGTGACGATCCACAGGTACGTGGAGATGCCTGTGTTGTAGAAGAGCTGGTCCGGCAGAGCCACGATGGCCTCCAGCCAGTCGTTCTCGATGATCCAGCGGCGGATTTCGCTCTCACCCGATCCCGCGCTGCCCGTGAAGAGCGGTGAGCCGTTGAAGACGATGGCGAGGCGCGTGCCGCCCTGATCCACAGGCTTCATCTTGCTGATCATATGCAGAAGGAACAGCAGAGAACCGTCGTTGATACGCGGAAGTCCCGGTCCGAAGCGTCCGCCGAAGCCCTGCTCCTCATGCTCGCGCCTAATGAAATCCGCCTCCGGCTTCCACTCCACACCGAACGGAGGATTGGCAAGCATGTAGTCGAACTGCTTTCCGGAGAAGTGGTCATCGGTGAAGCTATCCCCGTAGGCAATGTGGTCGATGTTCTCGCCCTTGATCATCATGTCCGAACCACAGATCGCGTACGCATTGGCGTTGTAGTCCTGCCCGAACACCTCCAGCGACGCGTCGGGATTCAGCTCACGCAGATACTCCTCGGCCACCGAAAGCATGCCGCCCGTCCCGCAGGCGGGGTCGAAGAGCGTCTTCACGATGCCCTTCGTCGTCAAGATCTCGTTGTCCGGAAGGAATAGGAGGTTCACCATGAGACGGATGACTTCGCGTGGGGTGAAGTGGTCACCCGCCTCCTCGTTCGACGCCTCGTTGAATTTCCGGATCAGCTCCTCGAAGATATATCCCATCTCCACGTTCGAGACGGTTTTCGGATGCAGGTCGATGTCGCAGAAGCGCGAGACCACGAGGTACAGGCGGTCGGCCTTGTCCAGCTTCGCGATATGCTCCTCGAAGCCGAAGCTGTCGATGATCTCACGGGCGCGAGCCGAGAAGCCTTTGATATAGTTCGTCAGGTTCGCCGCGATGTTGGCGGGGTCGCCCTTGAGCTTCTCGAAGGTGTACTTGCTTGTGTTGTAGAATTCCGCGTTCGCGGCCTTTTTCAGCTTCGCGTCGAGCACGCCCGCGCCCTTGTCCGCGTACTGCTTCTTCGCCTCCAGTACCTTGTCCTTCGTCGATTCAAGCACGCAATCCAGCCGCCGCAGTACCGTGAGAGGGAGCATGACGTCCTTGTACTGGTTCGGGCGATACGGTCCACGGATGAGGTCGGCTACCGACCATATAAAGCTTACTTTTTCGGAGAAGTTGTTCATGCTGTCTTTACACCATATTGAATAATCTCAAATCCAAGGAAGCAGAACGCCACCGATGACTGCAAAGATCAATCCGATCCACTGAATCGTCGCCCGCAATCCCATGGTCAAAAAGTATGCGGCGAGATAGCCGATAGGGATCATTAGCAGAGCCTCCCACCACGCGAAACGTATGAATCCAAAGATAATTGCCTCTACACCGAAGACAAATCCAATGCTCATCGGCCAAGTTGGTGGATCATATACCTCTCCTATTGTCCAGCCCATCTTAGGTGCCATATCCCGATACGTTGTGATTGCAATGCAAAACGCGAGTGTGAACAGGTGAATAGCATACCCCATATTCTTCCTCCAGCACAGCTCGTTAGCAAGACAACTCTGTCCTAATAATAGTCATAATGACATAAACGAAAAAACTGCCTGCATTGTATTTTATTATTGATACCATAGAGTATGAGTCAATGCGGCAGAGCATCGTCCATCCCTCTTTTATTGACATTCATATCCGTATTTCTTAACATTTCGGCGAATACTCCAATCTGCCACCGGGCACGGTTGGGAAACCAAATACGGTATCGGGGAAATCCAGATGAGGTTCTTCATCGTTGTACTCATCGGCCTTATATTGACTCCATTGTTGGCACAATCCCAGTCTGATCGTTTTATTTTCCGGAACACCGAGTCCCCGAATCCCGGAGTACTTTACTTCAGAGAGGACCGAGGCTCCGAATATTTCGTCCGTTATCGATTCATCGACCAGTTTGAAAATCCGCAGATTTTCACCTTGTCGTATCCTGCCAAACGCACCCTCGAAGCAATCTCCCGCTACGGGATCCCTCGGGCTCTGTTCAGGGCATACAATAGAAGCGAAGAGGCTGCGCGCGCAGAGATCATGAAGCGGGGCTTCTTCAAGAAAGAATTCAACACACTCAAAATCGATCGAAACGCGCTCGTCGATTTCTACGCATATGAGTTCTGCCGTCCGATCGCCGAGCAGATTGTCTCTGCGCTCGCAGCGTATGGCAGAGACAGTCGCCGAGAGCGCATCAGGATGGCGATGCGATTTGTACAGGACATCCCATACGCGCAGCCGGATCTGGAATCACAGGACTGGTACTACGGCGGATATATTCCACCTCCGTTCGTCGTGCTTACCATGCGTGGCGACTGTGACTCGAAGGCCGTCTTATTCGTTTGCATTTTGGTGCACCTGATCGATGCGGAAGACATCATTTTTCTCAATCCACCGGGTCATCTGCTCACGGCAGTCGCTGAATCCTCTGGTTCAGGCTGGAAGATGGACCATCGGGGGAAATATTTCTATCTGGCTGAAACCGCCGGACCACGCCGCTGCTCTCTCGGCGAGATCGGCTTGTATTACTCATCGGGATACAAAATCGAGGATCTTCACGTCACCGATCCGAGACTCCGACAGCCGATCCCGATCCGATCAGCCCCGGCAATCGCCTCAAATTATTCCAGGGAGTATTCCTCTTCACACAGTTCCTCCTACTCTACTGCGAGCGGATCAGGAGTAAGTGATCGTTCCAGCAGCAGATCCACCCAACGTGGACAACAACAATCAAGCACCAGACATCAGAGTGATGACTATGACTGGGACCGCCATGGTGCGGAAAGCCCATTCTCTCGCGACGTAACCTGGTTCTTTAAATTCGGTGGAGGCATCAGCTATTATCAAGGAGACATATCAGGTGGTTGGTCTGATTTCGATGATTCCTACCCCGCGTACATCGCTTCCGCCTCACTCGGGATCCCACTTTCAAGTTACCACTACCTGATTCTCGGGGCCACAGCAGGTCTGCCGTCAGGGGAGACAGTAGCCCATCAACAGTTGATGCAGACTGGACATCAGCTGAGTGAAGTTGACGCGGATAAGAGCCTCTTCTGGGAAGCGGAGGCTGGTCTGCTGCTCTTTCGCTTTCTGCGGGTGTCCGTCGGTTATGGAAAGCAGGAGATCAGCATACCTGCAAGTGCATATGGCCCGTCTGTTCTGCTGACCAAGGAGTATTATTGCGCATCCGGAGGCATTGTGCTGCGTCTCGATCGCTTCAGTATCGACGCCGGTGTGACGGTACTCGATGGAAGAGATTACAGTCGTCTCGGCGCACGTGCGCAAGCAGGATTGAGCTTCTACCTCTGGTGAACTCCAATCTTTCAGCTGATATTAATCCAATTGTAATGGACAACCTGTTGATTCTGACTACCGCAGTGTCTTTTTTCGTACAAGACACTATTTGTTCACTCACTCAGAGGAGAATTCCATGAAGGTATTGATCGGAATCATGAGCCTTCTCCTGCTCTTGACAACACCATTGTTTTCGCAGTACGGGGAGACGCAAACCACACGGCACACAGACGAATGGGGAAATCCCATCGGAACATCGTCGACGACAACAAATCCGTTTACGAACCAGCACAATACGCGACATACGGACCAGTGGGGAAATCCTGTCGGGACGTCAACGACGACGACGATGCCCTTCACAAACCAGCGTACGTCACGACACACGGACCAATGGGGAAATCCTGTCGGGACGTCAACGACAACGACGATTCCCTTCACGAACCAACGCACCACGCGACATACGGATCAGTGGGGAAATCCGACCGGAACTTCGACAACAACCACGAATCCCTTCACGAACCAGCGTACCACACGACATACGGATGAGTGGGGGAATCCCACCGGAGCTTCGACAACAACCACGAATCCCTTCACGAACCAGCGTACCACACGACATACGGATCAATGGGGAAATCCTACCGGCAACTCAGAGTCCGAGGATAATCCCTGGTAGGGTTGATTTCACCATCACGTCTATCAATGCAAAATCCCGGTTGAATGCCCCGGGATTTTCTGTTTTTCGCGTTGTCGCAACACATTCTCAATCCCCGGATAAGGCATCATGAGCAGTATGCCCGTGTGCTGGAAGGAACCGATTCAACGGATTATAACCTGGTCGAGTGTTTTGTTTCTGTGTGACACGCCTTCAGCGCGTGTTTACGCACGGATTTTCAATGTTCGGAGCATAGCTGACCGGTCCCTGCGATTTCGGCATAGATTTTCCCCCACTTGCACTGTCGTTTCGGCCCCCTCTCCCGGCCCTATTCGAGCTGACAGGCGGCGTAATGGATCCAGTCTAATCGATAGGTTGTCTTGACGAAGCGTGCAAGGTAACGACGGCCGGTCTTCACGACCCGTGCAACCGTGCGGATGACATCATGGATCAGGGTGCGGATACTGCTGCGTGCCGCCGTCGGTGGCCGCAGATGTTATTGCACGGCACGCAGCAACAGATGCGCCAACTGTCCGCAGGCGTAAAAGGCCTGGTTTGCAAAAAATCGCAGGCACGGCGGATGATGCAGATCCAAGGCGTCCATCGGTTCCACTGATGACCTCGTGCAGCGAATCGCCGATCACATACGCTCGTCGCACCCTATCAATCCTCACAACCTATTCATCCTCACACCCTATCCGTCCTCACACCCTATCCATCCTCACACCCTATCCACGCCCTGAGTTTCTTCAGCCAGGGCTTGAATCCGAAACGCCGCGCTTCGCGGTACGCCTCGCAGGGTTCGACGCCCTCTACTTCCACGCGGTATTTCGCGATGACGGCGCCCGTGCGGTCGGCGCCGTGGGCGCAATGCAGGTAGACTCCGCCACGCGACAACAGATCGCGGATCTTCCCCCAGTTCTTCTCAGACGGCGGCGAATCCCCGAGATAAACGGACACGTATTCAATGCCGAGTTCTTTCGACCACTCGATCTCGCTCGGACCATTCTTCGGAAGCGCATCCTTTGCCAGGTTGATGATCGTGCTGATACCGTATACACGGGACATCGAATCCAGTTGCGCGCGCGAGGTGATGCGTGCGCCGCGATAATTCCCGTTGACAGTTGTATCGAAGTTCGTGGGAAGCCATTCAAACGGTGAACGGACCTGTGCCTGCAGATCAAACAGGGGAAACGGTGACATCATCAGGATACAAAACACACAAAGAATCATCATGCCGCGACGCGGACATCGCTCATGCCGTGCGTTCCACTGTGTCATGTCTCTCCTTTTGCCGCTGTATCCTGGTTGCGAATCTCATGACGCTGCCGGCGAAGTGCCAAAAACATAGTTGAATTTCTCCGACTGTGCAAGGATTGGCTTCGACTCCAGCCCCTGGCGCATCCGGTGAAGGCGGAGAAGGTCCGCCGTGGCGGACGACGACGACGGCAGAGTCACGTGGCGCTGCCTGGTCACGTGGCGCTGCCTGGTCACGTGGCGCTGCCTTTCATATGAGATCCCCACATTCCTTCCATCATCCACCCTTCCATATTCAATCCACGCTCGCGCGGGACCTGCGATGCGCGCTGCTGATCGAAATTCCGATATGATGCATCATTTCAACGAACGCGTGATTTATGGATCGGCTGTGTGTCTTTCAGACAATGCACAGATTTGTTGAATGATTTCCCGGCAGAATAATGAAACACGCACCTTCACTCATCATCATGGCTTTCCTTCTCATTGTCACCACATCGTATGCGCAGAAGCGTGATGTCAATCCCGAATGGGAGCAGACCATCAAGCGGCGCCTCCATGAAATGATGGAAGAAAAACTCCACTCGCACGAATTCGAACAACACGCCGGCGGAAGGGCAAACAAGCGCGCGGTACAGATTGGCAGCGAGGTGGAAGTCAGCGGTCACGCGCGATCCGAATCCGAAATCCACGCCGCGATCAATCCGACGGATACGACGAACATCGTCATCGCGCCCATCCAGGAAGTAAGTGGCGGCGGGTCCATGGGAGGCGGACAGCTTGCGCTGCCTCTGTATATCACCACGGATTTCGGACAGACGTGGACGACCTCCACGTTCAGCGGCGGCGGCGGTGGAGGCGGTGATCCGGTTCTCGCATTCGCAGCAGATGGCACATTGTACTTCAGCTGGCTCCACCTCACGCAAAGCGGCTTCTCCATGTCGATCAGCCTGCTGTTCGCCTCGTCGACGAACGGCGGATTCACCTGGAGCGCGGTCGATACGATCGACAGCGGCACGATGAGCATGATGGGCGCCGGCAGAATGGTCGACAAGCAGTGGATGGCCGTCGATAAATCGAATTCCTCCCGCAAAGGAACGCTCTATACGATCTATGTCCTCATGGAAATGCAGGGGATGAGCCAGAACATGGCAATCGCCATGAAGTACAAGGAGCCCGATTCCTCGCGATTCGATGAAACGGTCATTCAACTCACCGATGCCTCGTTCTCCGACATGCAGTTCCCCAGCGTCAATGTGGATGCGACGGGGACCGTCCACGCTTTCTGGTGGGGCACGAAAAACGGTGTTTCCGGGTTGTGGCACCGTTCGTCGAGCGACGGCAGGACGTTCGGATCGACGCATCAGATCGCGACGGTACGCTTCCCGCAACAGGGGAACAACACGAGCGTACCGAATCATCTTCCGCAGCGCCTCGGTGTCATGCCGCAATTCGAGGTGGATAACCACTCCAACAGCCCGAACCAGGGCACGCTGTATGCCGTCTGGAACGCGAACGATCCTGGTCCGGGTGCGGGCTCGTACAACGAGCCGTTCCATGTGTTTTTCGCGGCGTCGTCGAACGGAGGCTCGTCCTGGTCGGTCCCGAAACGCATCGACGACCTCACCGTCGACAACACGCATCAGTTCCATCCCAGCCTCTCGGTGAATCCGAACGGCGTCGTCATCGCCACCTGGTACGACGGCCGCGATGACACGATGAACACCGCGGTCCACTATTACACGGCGATCAGCACGGACCGGGGCGCGACATGGTCGCAAAACGCTCGCATCTCGACCCGCAGCTCCAACATGAGCGCAAGCATCCAGGGCCGCTTCGGCATCGGTGATTATGACAAGGCGCTCAGCACCTCGTTTTATGCCATCCCGATCTGGAGCGACGGCCG
>JAFGKR010000356.1 GCA_016928515.1 Bacteroidota bacterium
CTGCTTCAAGGCACTGCCTGAGCACGGCCGCATAGGGATTTTCAACCGCTCGTATTACGAAGAAGTGCTTGTGGTTCGTGTCCACCCCGAGTTCCTGGAGAAACAGAAACTGCCTCCGCTGCAGGATGACAATATCTGGAAACGCCGTTTCGAGGAAATCCGGAACTTCGAACGCTATCTTCATGACAACGGAACCCGCGTGGTGAAGTTCTTCCTGAACGTATCGAAGGAGGAACAGCAGCGCCGCTTTCTCAAGCGCATTGACAGACCGGACAAGAACTGGAAGTTTTCGGCGCAGGATGTCGCGGAACGCGCGCATTGGGATTCCTACATGCACGCGTATGAAGACATGCTCAATCATACGAGCACGAAGGATGCTCCCTGGTACGTCATTCCCGCCGATCATAAGTGGTTCATGCGTGGCGCCGTCGCACAGATTCTCATCGATACGCTCGAGAGCCTCGATCTGCATTACCCTGTCGTCAGCGAGAACCACGCAATGCAGCTACAGGACATCCGTGTCCAGCTCGAAAACGAAAAGATTTAAACGATGATCCATCCATATGAGACCGTATCCATGATCGCACGCCGCAGTATCCTTCCCCTTTTCCTGTTCCTCCTGACGGCCTCCCTGACCGCGCAGGATCGCGCTCCCATGTCCGCCGAGACCCTGTGGAAGCTGAAACGTGTCGGCGGACTTTCACTGTCCCCCGATGGCGGTACCGCCGCCGTGGTTGTGACATCCTACGACATCAAGAAGAACAAGGGCAACGGCGATATCTGGCTCCTCTCGGTGTCGGACGGTACCGCGAAACATTTCACCACGGGTCCATCCACGGAGGGCGGGCCCGAGTGGAGTCCCGACGGCAGCATGATCGCCTTCACCGCGAAGCGCGACGAGGACGAACGCGCGCAGCTGTACGTCATCCCCACCTCCGGCGGCGAAGCCCGGCGCATCACCGACATGCCGATGGGCGTCTCCAATCTGCACTGGTTCCCTGACGGGAGGCGCATCGCGTTCGTTTCCTCCATGCTGCCCCGGTACGGTACGGATTTCGATTCGTTGCGTGCGGAAATCAAGCGACGCAAGGACAACAAGATCAGCGCGAAAATCACAGAAGACCGCGTCTACCGCTTCTGGGATCATTATCTGACGGACGGATACGTGCAGCACATCTACAGCGTGGACATCACGTCGGAAACGGTGACCGATCTGACTCCCAACATCGACCGCCTCCTCAGCTACAGCGGCGGAGTGGATTATGATCTGTCGCCGGACGGAAAGGAGATCGCCGTGTCTGCATTGATTTCGGGGCCGCCGTACGATGAGCTGTATTTCGATATCTATCTGCTCCCCACCGACGGCAGCGGGGAGATGCGCAGCGTCACGACCGACAATCCCGCCGACGACATGAGTCCCCGCTACACGAAGGACGGGAAATACCTGCTGTACGCCCGGCAGCTTCGCACCGACATGAACGCGGAAAACGTGAAGCTGATGCGCATGGACCGTGCAAGTGGCGGGATCATCGAGTTGTGCAGGGACTTCGACCGAAGTCCCTCCGGCTGGGTGACGGACGAGCGGGGCGAAACGGTGTATTTCACGGCGGCGCATCTCGGCAAGACCAGTGTCTTCTCCGTTCCCATGAGCGGCGGTGCGGTCAGTACGATTCTTCACGCCGGAACGAATTCCGACATTCATATTGCGGATGATCATATCGTTTTTCTCCATGAACATCTTTTGGCTCCCGATGCCGTGTACGTCATGAACACCGACGGCTCGGAGCTGCGCAAGCTGTCGACGTTCAACGATGATCTGCTCACGACCGTGGAAATGGGTCGCGTCGAGAATGTCTGGTTTCACGGCGAGGAAGGGGACAGCGTGCAGATGTACGTGATCTATCCACCGGGGTTCGATGCCGACAGAATGTGGCCACTGCTGGTGCTCGTGCATGGAGGTCCGCACGGTGACTTCGGTGACAACTTTCATCCGCGCTGGAACGCGCAGGTGTTTGCCGGGGGCGGCTATGTCACCATCACGCCGAATTTCCATGGATCCACGGGATTCGGGGAATATTTCGCCGACCGCATCAACGGCGAGCACCCGCGTCTGCCGTTCATCGATGTGATGATGGCCACTGACGAAATGATCGCCCGGCCGTATATCGATTCCAGCCGTATGGCGGTGGCGGGAGGGAGTTACGGCGGTTACCTCGTGTCGTGGATCGGTGGGCAGACCGACCGCTACGCCTGCATTATCAATCACGCCGGTGTGTACAATCTCATGGCGCAGTTTGGATCCGACATCACGCAGCATCGTGACATCAGTTACGGCGGGACGCCGTGGGACGGCCGTGACGCAGTGCTACGTTGGAGTCCCTCGCAGTACGCGGCGACATACAGCACACCGACGCTCGTCATGCATGGCGAGAAGGATTATCGGGTTCCGTACGGCCAGGCGCTCGAGGTGTACGGGGTGTTGAAGGCAAAGGGGGTGCCCGCGAAGCTGATCATCTATCCCGACGAGAATCACTGGATTCTTTCGCCGCAGAATTCCATTCACTGGTACGGGCAGTTCCATGACTGGCTGAACCGCTGGATCGGTGCCGGCGGAAGGTAGTACGGAATGACCCATACGTCGCAAATCTTGCAGGAGCGTATCGACAGGCGGATCATGCGTCTGCAACGGCGCAGTGGACGCTTTTTCCGACTGCGCATCGGGTTGTTCCTGTTGTTTCTCGTGGGCATCGGATTGCCCGCATCCACCACACTGCGGGTGACGGTCGCTGCAGCGGCTGCCGCGGTGTTTGCCGGCGTGGCCGTGCTGCATCGGCGTGTCGATAACAGTATCGCCCGACACCGTGCGTGGAAGGCAATCAAGCACAGCCAGGATGCGCGCTGCGAGCTGGACTGGGAGAAACTGCCGCCTGCCGTTCCGTATCCGCTTCCGGATGATCACCCGTTCGCAGCGGATCTGGATCTGTTCGGGGCCGCCTCGCTGCACCGTCTCATGGATATCTCCGTGTCCCGGCGCGGCAGTGCGTTGCTCGCCGACTGGCTGGCGGATCCCGCACCGCTGCGCAGCACCATCCGGGAGCGGCAGGAGACGGTACGCGCTCTCGCACCGCTCGTGCATTTCCGCGAGCATCTGTTGGTGACCTATGCAATGGTCACGCGTGAGAAGCTCGACGGTGACGCCTTCCTTCACTGGCTGCGCAACGCCGCGCTGCCTGCATCCATCCGCTGGGTGCTGCCCGTTTCCCTGGTCCTTTCCGCGCTGAACATCGCTCTGTTTTTCCTGTGGGGATTCAACGTTCTCGGTCCGTACTTCCTCGTCGGCATACTGGTGTACGGATCGGTGTATTTCCTGAACACCGATGTGCGGGAGGTATTTCTCGGAACAGCGATCCGTCTCGATGATGAACTCGGGCGGCTGAAAACCGTTTTTGACTTTCTGGAACGTTATCCGTCGGCAGGACGGCCTGCGTTGGAGGAGCTGATTGCCGTTTTCCGGCGGGAGGATGAGCGTCCGTCGCGACACATCCGCCGTATCCTGCACGACGTGGTCGCGGCGGGTGTGAGCATGAATCCCGTCATGATGGTGCTGCTGAATCTCGCGTTCCCGTGGGATTTCTTTTTCGCCTCGCGCCTCGAGCGGAAGCGGCTCGTACTCGAGCAGCTGCTCCCGCGCTGGCTCGACGCTCTGCATCGTCTCGAGGCGCTGCAGTCACTGGCGAATTTCGCAGGGCTTCATCCGGAGTACGTGTTTCCGGAAATCGTCGAGCCGGCTGCGGAGGATGCGGAATCCATCGAACGTTCTTCCGTCTTGCCCGAGATGTTCGTTGACCCGGATGCGGCATTATCCCGTCATTCCTCCCTGACCGCGTCTGCGGTATTCAATGCGAAAGCACTCGGACATCCGCTGATTCCGAAGGATACGCGCGTCTGCAATGACTTCCGCGTCGATTCTATCGGCAGGATCTTTCTTGTCACCGGCTCCAACATGTCCGGGAAAAGCACCTTCCTGCGCACTGTGGGAATCAACATGGTACTGGCCTACGCGGGGGGGCCGGTCGTGGCTGAATCGTTGAAGGTGCAGCTGTTCCGCCTGTACACCTGCATTCAGATCAGCGATTCACTGCGTGAGGGGGTGTCGTACTTCTATGCCGAGGTGCGGCGGCTCCGTGCGCTTCTCACGCGCCTGGACGCGGATGAGGCCGAGCCGCTGTTTTTTCTCATCGACGAGATTTTCAAGGGCACGAACAACATCGAGCGGCATGTCGGAAGCGAATCCTACCTGCGGGCGCTCGCCGGAAGGCACGGGACGGGCATTGTCTCGACGCATGATATCGAGCTGACCGTACTGCCGGAGCAAATCCCCGCCATGGTGAATCTGCATTTCCGCGAGCATATCCGAGACGGGGAGATGCGTTTCGACTATCGGCTGCGCCCTGGTCCGTGTCCGACCACCAACGCCCTGGTTATCATGAGACTTGAGGGGCTGCCGGTGCCGGGAGGAGGTGAAGGGGTGAAGGGGTGAAGGGGTGAAGGGGTGAAGAAGTGAAGGGGTGAAGAGGTGAAGGGGTGAAGAGGTGAAGGGGTGAAGGGGTGAAGAGGTGAAGGGGTGAAGAGGTGAAGGCGGCTGCACCGATTTGGATTCATCCCCTGCGGAGTGTACCATATCCTCTGTAACAGTCCACAGGCGAGGATGACATGGAGAACAACGGAACAGCTGCAGGAGCGGTTTCCGTTCAGAACGACAGACCACTTGAAGAGCGTTTCCGGGAGGTGCGTGCGTTCACGGAACTACTCTGCCGGCCGCTCGAAACCGAGGACTATGTCGTGCAGACCATACCGGACGTGAGTCCGACAAAATGGCACCTGGCGCACACGAGCTGGTTCTTCGAGGCGTTTCTGCTTTCGAAACATCAACCGGGATATGCATCCCCGCATCCGCTCTACAATTTTCTGTTCAATTCGTATTACGTGCAGATCGGCGAACGCTTCCATCGGCCGCATCGGGGACTGCTTTCGCGTCCGACAGTCGAGGAGGTCTATGCATACCGCACGCATGTGGACCAGCATGTGCTTGACCTGCTTCGTACCGCCGACGAAAAGCTTCTCACGGAGATCGCGCCCGTCATCACTCTCGGTCTCAACCATGAGCAACAGCATCAGGAGCTGCTGCTGACGGATATCAAACATGTGCTGTCCGTCAATCCCCTCCGGCCGGTGTATCGGCAGCCGAAGGCCGGAGGCCGGAAGCAGGAGCAGGAGCACGAGCGGGAGCGGGATTTGAATGGACCGTCATCCCGGGCAGTTCATCAGCCTCAGGCTGATGACAGTATCAAGGGACAGAAATTTCAGGGGACGTCCGTCAGGTCGGTATCGAGGGATAAGCCGCTGAACTGGATTCCTTTCGACGAAGGCCTGTACGATATCGGTTTCGATGGCGCTGGTTTCGCGTTCGACAACGAAGGGCCCCGGCACAGGGAGTACGTGCAGGGCTTTTTGCTTGCTTCGCGTCTTGTGACCGCAGGTGAGTTCATGGACTTTATCGC
>JAFGKR010000357.1 GCA_016928515.1 Bacteroidota bacterium
CACGCGTCCCCTGCGCTTCGTCGGTCTGCTGCGGTACTCGACGGTTTTCTCCCCCCGCAGAATCTGTTCACAGTACGGCTGCCGGATGCTCAGGGCCGGCATCTTCTCTTTTTTCGCCATGGATGTCTCCCGGATTGGTGGTGAGAACATTGCTGGTTCTTTCGTGTCTTCGTGGCGTCCTGTTCTTCGTGCCAGAAGAGGTTGGTGTCGAATGAACTGGACAATGCAGCAGTCATTGCGTATGTTTCACGTACTCACTTACCAGTCTGCTCGCAGACATCGGGTAAAAGGAGTTGGGACCGCCCTCGTGGCGGTCATCTTGTTTCAGGAGTTGATAACATCGCTTGCCGCGGAATTTCCGCTTCATTCCTCCCAATCCCCCACTCCAAACCCGAGTTGCCCGCAGTTCTCCTTCACCGTGCGCTGGGTGGATTCGTCGAAACCCCTGGGATCTTTCGCCTGGATTTCGACGGTGATGGTGACGTCGATGCCGTGCTTTGTGGTGAAGTGCCGGACAACTTCGTCGATGATGTCGTTGAACTCTGTCTTGGCGGTGATGGGGTTGATTCTGACGGTTCCGTAGAAACGAGTGGGCGTGGGGACGGTGCTTTTCGCTTCTGCTGATGAATCGTGAAGAGGTGAAGAAGTCAAGGGGTGAAGAGGTTTTGTCGATTCACCTTCTGCCGGGGATTCACCCTGTGCCGGTTTGCCTGTGTCGGGGGCCTGTTGCTCGAGACGGGCGAGGTATTCGGTTGCGGCGTCCCGGCTGATGAGGACGGCTTCCGGGTCGATGGCGACGCTCTTCTGCCGGCCGAAGGCGAAGCCGTGGTAGGTGTCGCTCTCCTTGCTGTCGGCATAACCAAGGTAATCCTCGCTTTCAATGGCGCGGGAGACAGTGTCGGTGAGGACGGCGCTGTGCGCGAGCCGGGGCATGTACAGGTAACTGCACATGTCGTACCAAACCTGCTGCAGAGGAACGTCCGTCGCTCCCTTCCCGAAGTACCAGGCGTCAAGATGGTTCTTCAGATGCATGGGCGCCCAGTCGGTGATAACCCACTCCTCCTCACGCAACCGATGCTGGATTTCCGCCGGCATGTCGGGCGCGCTCGTGGAAATGCCGAGCGCTTCCCAGTGCAGATCGAAGCCGTTCTTCTTCTTTTCCTGCAACGGACACAAGAGCCAGCGCCAGGTGTCCTGCACCAGGCGCATGAGCGTCTGCTCCGCGTCCTTGTGAAAAGCCTTCGCCTGCTTGATCTGCACGGTGTCAACGACGAGATGATCGCCGGTGATGTCGTCGAGAATCGATGTCCATGCGAGATAACTGCGCGCCTGCTCCCGGCAGCGACCGAGGGAATCGTAATCGGGCGCGAGGAAAATCAGCCGGTTCTGATACTGCCGGGGCTGCGCTCCCCGCTTCGTGAGAATATCGTGTGCCGCGTTCTCGGCGACCTCGCTCGCGGTCCTGGTGTACGGGTACTGTGGCGTGAGCACCACCAGACGCGGCGCCGCCGCTTCGTCCGGTACGTCGCCGCCCGGAGTGAAGATATGCACTCCGGCGAAGAATCCCTTTTTGTTCATCAGCTTCCCGAGCCGCTGCTGCAGCAGGGGAAACACGTCGTCCGCGTCGGTGAAACGCTTTTTCCTGCTCTCCATCTCGCGACGGAGATTGGGCTTGGTGCCAAACCAGTAGCTGTTCTGCTCGACGTTGATGTAGTTGCACTGATCGACGAGCCGCTTGAGCACATCCTTGTACAGACCGAGTGATTGGTCGGGCTGCGCCACACCGAGCAGGAGGTCGGGCAGTTCGAGTCCTTTCCTGTTGCTCCTCGTGCCGGGTGCGCTGCCGAGGAAAATCGTGCGTGTTACCCGGCGTGCGGCCTGCACCTGGCCGAAACGCGCATCCCGACTCTCGATGTATGCCGGTCGCGAATGCTCTCCGTCGATGTCCTGATCGATGACGGGATCCCAGCCCTGCGGAAGATGATCGATACACTTGTTTCGCACTCCTGTGTCGGTCAACGGCAGATTGCCGGGCATGATGAGCGGATCGGCGTTGCCGTCTTTCCACAACCGGTGGATGACGAGCGCCATGAGCTGCAGCACACCGCGCGTGCGCTGGAAGTTGGGCAGGGTGGACCAATCCTCGTACAGCCGGTCGAACAGTTCGGGATGGATAGGAAAGGCCTCCAACATGCGCCGCAGGTATCGGCTCTCCTGCGTATCCGGCGGGAGATCGGCCTGGTTGTCGATGTAGAATTTCGCGAAGGATCGACAGGTGTCCTCCATCGCCGCTTCGTCGGTGATGCGGTCGAACAGCCGGCGGCGTACGATGTGGAAGGCCTCGTCCTTCGTCACCGGCTTCCAGATCTTCTGCAGGCGGCGGAAAATCTGCGCCAGTTCCGCGAGCACCACCTGGCCGCGACCCGATCCCGCATCGTTGGAATCCGGCAACGAGGCGAGCAGAATCGCGCGGTCCACGGATTTCACCGCCTCGGTGAGCGTCTGGAAGAAGGTCATGTTGCTCTCGTGCGTCCCCGCCGAGTAGCTCTTCCCTTCCTCGAACTGCCGGTAGAACGCGACCAGCTCGTCGAGCAGCAGAACGCAGGGCGACGCCTTCCGCAGCAGGGCGATCATGGTATCTTTCGACGGAGAGGTTCCCGCTTCGTCGGCGTCGCGCACGAGTTCGTATCCCTCTTCACCGCCGAGCTGCATGGCGATCTCGCCCCAGATCGTGCGGCAGGAGATCTTCCCGTGTTTCCTGGCCGTGCTCGCGCTCATGTTGATGCCGTCGATCACGGCGACGCGCGCTTTCGGGAGATCCTGCACACCCGCGGTATCGAGAATGGTCGGGATGCCCTGCAGCTCGGATGTGGGATATTCCCCACGGGCGAGGTGATACACCGCGAGCAGGGTATGCGTCTTGCCTCCGCCGAAAGCCGTCTGCAGCTGGATGACGGGATCGCCATTTTTGCCGGCCAATCGGCGCACGACGGCGTCGAGCAGCAGTGCCATGCCCTCGGTGATGTAGGTGCGGCTGAAGAATTTTTTTCCGTTCTGGTATTCCTCGCCGGCCTCGCCCTGATGCACACGCGAGATGTCGGCGGCGAATTCGGATTGCTGGAACGTGCCCTTGAGAACGTCCTGATGCGGAACGGCGATGTCACGCCAGGGTGTAAAGCTCATATTGTACGTCGCGGTTAGTGATCGATTCTCCAGATGTGAACAGCCCTCCGTGCCATTGCCTCCTGCCGCTGCTGCAACGTGGCCGGCGACCATTCCTCGGCTTGCAGACTCTTTGTCGTTTCGTATTGACTGCGGTAGTAAGCCGCTCGCTTCGCAGCAAAGCCGTCATTAACCAGATCCCGGTTCAGCGCTGCCTCGATCGGAGTGTAGTTCCCGATCCGGGATATCCACGCTTCCTGGATCTCGGGGGGGAAGTCCTCATTCCATCCCGCTCCCGGATTCTGTGGAAGGATATGTTCGATCGTGAACGGATCTCCGTCGAAATCCACGTCCCTTCCGGATGCGTCCGATTCAAGGTTCGCGAGGATGTAGCGCACGAGATGCCGTTTTGTGCCGGTCGCGGGGATGGCTTTATAGGCGAAGTCCGTGCGGAATTCCTCGTCCGTCACGTACACGGGCAGCAGGATGCGGGACACATCGGCAACCGACCCTGCCTGGCCCTCGTGGACAGCGATGGCTGCCAGGTTGTACTGCTTCTCCAGTTCGTTCGTGTTGCGATTGCCGATGACATTGTAGCGGAAGGATATCACTTCGCACACACGCAGGACGCGCGTGCGGTCGGCCTCGTCGAAACGGCGGAATACCGCGAGCAGGAGAGGCGCGAACTGCCGCACTCTGAAGATCTCGAGCGCACGGATCATACGTCGTGCTTCCCTGTTTCCTCTCCACTGTTCGTGTGTGTGATCGAACAGTGATCGATAGGTGTCGGCTTCGATTTCCAGCGTCTCGAGGAGATCCAGAACCTGCGGAGCGGTGCTCACGCGCTCGCGCATGACTTTGAACAGTCGCTGCGAACGGATGAATTCCTGCTGTGAATTGACCAGGTGCCGGAGGAAATCCGGAAACTTGTTCGTACCGACGATACCGGCGATGCGTTTCCACTGCCGCTGAAGGATGCGCAGATCGTGATCCGCGGTGATGCGTGAAAACAGGTAGTTCTTCAGAAGATCCGTGGCGGTGAGTTCGACACCGCGCGCGTTGAGGGTTTCGAACACGGTGTAGGCGGAGAGTTCGTCCTCCACCAGGATCTGAATGAACAGGAGTCGGGAAGCAACCGCCTCGGTCAAAAAGGCCGCGAGCCGCTCGCCGTCCGTGCACAGTTCGGGAATCGTGCCAAGCTGATCATGGAAATACCGGTATGCCTTGTACAGCAGTCGTTCGCTGTCATTCAAGGCATTCATCCGTGGAGGGGTGCGGCGCTGGATGATGTACTCCTGCCAGAAGTTGTCGTTGTTGTCGTTGAGCTTCAGCTTGCTCGACCACAGCAGGCTGGTCGGGGCCTTGTCTCCGATGAAGGATCGTGACAGGATTTCGATGCGCTCCGTATTCGCATCCGGCGTATCCGGGGATGTGAGTTCATGGATGCGCTGGATCACCGCGAGGACGAGAACGCTCAACGTCGCCAGACGCTGCTGACCGTCGATCACGGAGAAGCGCTTATCGCCCGCACCCTGGAACACGACGGAACCCATGTAATGCCGGAACTCGCGGTTGCCGTATACCGCAAGGACGTCCTGCCAGAGATCCTCCCAGTGGTCGATGCGCCAGGAATAGTCGCGCTGATAGAGCGGGACCTCATAGGATTTTCCGTTTCCGAGGAGGTCCTGGAAACTGACTGTGCTTGTATCGAGCAATACCGATCGTGCCATGCCACTCTCCTGTTACAATTCCATCTCCGTCTGCTCGAGGCTCGGTCCGCCGGATGAAGCAACGATAATCCCGCTCCACGCGGTAACGAGATTGTTGTACGGCCGGGCGTCTTCGCTCCACTTGTTGCGATCACAGATGGTATAGAGATGATACGCAAGTTGGCGGATTTTTTCACCCCTCTCGGGCATGGATGCGAGCAGCGTGCCGGCGTCGGCTTCGCCCCTGCTGTCGAGGAGGCGGATCATGTGATGGCAGGCCTCCCACACGGGCGTGCGCGTGTCGCGCGCGGGATCCCAGTCCTTCGGATATTTGTCCCAGCGGATCAGGCCGACCTTGCCGGCCTTCGCCTCGATGACGCCCGATTCCCGCACACCGTCCACGGAGGTGCCTTTCGCGCGTGCGAGCACGTCGGCCTCACCGAACGGCCCCTTCTTCCAGCCGTACTGATCGAACCACGCGGTGCAGAACAGCGTGTCGGCATCGAAATCGCCCGCTTCGGGATTGAGGTAGTCGCTGATCTCGCGGTTGATGAGCACGAGCGCGTCGTGCACGCTCATGCGCGAGCCGTCCTGGTTCAGCACGGCTTCATATTTCGAGAATATCGCCATGCCCGGACCGATCGCCGCCTGCGCCAGGTCCACTGGCGCGATCGGTGAGCGTCCCGTACTGCCTCCGATCATGGTTTTCAACGCCTGCGGCATTTCCTCGCGGAGTTCGCGCTGGAAGGAGCGGCGGGGGATGGGATTCGCGGATGTGCTTCGTGGTCTGCAGACGAGCACGATGGAGGAAGCGAGGGCGTTGGTTCCGGAACTGATCATGCGGTTGCCAAGCTCGGTGCGCATCGGCCATGTGCCGGTGACGCTCAGGTTGGATTCCATGATTGCTTCCAGAAACGTCTCCCATCCTGTGGAGGATGTAATATCACCATTTGTTTCGGATTGCTTGAAGGCGTAATACAATGTGACGGGGGTGCCGCGATGGGACTGTGTCGCGATGCCCATAAGTGCGTGTTTCATTCCATCCAGAAAAAACATTTCCGCGGCTTCCCGCGAACCCTGACGGTAAGGAGAAGCGATGAGTTCATCATCCTTGGGAACGGAAATCGTTGAGAAGATACCCGGAAGGACCGGTTTGAGAACCTTGCGCAACCAGACATAGAAAAAGTCAGAGAGATCCGCGTAACCAATGTTGTCATAATAGGGTGGATCGGTCGAGACAACCTTGCCTGCACTGATTGACTGGTTAGTAACATCGGCCTGACCGGCGTGACCTGCTTTTACCGAAAGCCGAAGCCGTTCCAGAAATTTTGTGAGATTCGTCAGGCTGACCAGGTAATCTCCAGCAGCACCGCCGAATACATTATTTTCACCGAAGTCCCACATCATTGGAATCGCGTGACGCGTAAACACATGCCGAACTTGTGTTTTGGATGTTTCCCAGCCGCAAAGACTGTTAAGAATGTCGGTTAGCCTACTTACACCAAGCCCCAAATACACCGCCACCGCATCCCCGTAGGCCGTTGCGCCTGTTCCACCGCCTTCAATTCCCCGTTTGTCGTCATCCATGCCTGCGGCCATCGCGTCGGCAATGACGCGGGAGCGAGCTTCCTGGACGAGATCCGAGAAGGTATTCAGCGCCACGAGCTGGCGGGGGGTGAAGAGTTCACCATATGTTTCCATCCCATACATGGGGGGTGAAAACCAACGGGGATTGTCGGGCATTTTCAATGAAGGAGCCCAGTCGGGTTTTGCTGATAGGGCAACACCTTCCATCTCATCCACGGGTGACAGATAGACTCGCCCGCGATCCCCCTCGGCCACGACTGCCATGAGTCGCTGTCCAATGCGCCCGGCCTTCCCGCTCTCATAGATGTATTTCGACTCGATCGGCGTCTGCGACATCAGGCACATGAAATTCGCGCCTCGCGACAGCTTCGTCCCGCTCTTCGCATCCTCAGGTGGCGTTCCGATTTTTACTTCAAATCGATACGAATCACCATCCACGACCGGCTTCACCCATGCTTCCTTCCCTTTCTTCGTCGAAAGGAGGAAGCTGGAAACCAGCGGCACGTCGACATGGGAGTATGCGGGATTGGGACTTTTCACCGTCCGCGCCCAGAGCCAGGCGATGACGGTGAGCTTTCGTCCCACATACGGCGTGAGGTCGGGACGACCCTTCGCCATCTCCTTCGTGATCTCCACCTGCGGATACAGGTGCCCGATACGTTTGTACGCTTCATCGCGCATCCAGTGGCCGTAGCGGCGGACGTCCTCGGCGAGTCCCTGCGCGCCGTTCCATTCCTTTGGCATCTCTTGTTGTCGCTCGTCATCGGGAATGGGACCGACAGGGGGACGGTTCGTGAACTTCGGCGGGATTTCGATCATGGCCTTGTTGATCAGCACGGCCACGGGATTCAGATCCGATGCGTACGCTTCCA
>JAFGKR010000358.1 GCA_016928515.1 Bacteroidota bacterium
AGACAGAAACCACAGAAGCAAATACCGGATGCGCTGGATTCCCACACCGGACACAATCATGGCCGCCGCAAGGCGCATCGCACCGTACGCGAGGCACACTCCGGTGCTGACCTCACAGTCGCTCGACGCACTCGCCGGCGCTTCGTTGTTCTTCAAATGTGAACATCTGCAGAAAGTGGGTGCGTTCAAATTTCGTGGAGCATGCAACACCGTATTCTCACTCACGGATGCGGAGGTGGCGAACGGTGTGGCCACGCATAGTTCCGGCAACCACGCACAAGCTCTGGCACTGGCCGCACGACTGCGCGGTGCGCCGGCATACATCGTGATGCCGGAAAACGCTCCCGACATCAAGAAGCGGGCCGTCGCCGCATACGGCGCGAATATTACGTACTGCGCACCGAATCTCGTGGCGCGAGAAAGCACACTCGCTGCCGTGGTCGCGGAAACCGGCGCCGCGTTCATTCATCCCTACAACGATGAACGCGTCATAGCCGGACAGGCCACCGCGGCGCACGAACTGCTCAATGAGGTTCCGGACCTCGATCTGATCATGGTGCCGGTCGGCGGCGGAGGACTGCTCAGCGGTACGGCACTCGCTGCGTATTACCATCCGTCCACTCCCGCCGTCATTGCTGCGGAGCCCCAGGGTGCAGACGATGCGAAACGGTCGTTCGATGCACGAAGGATCATCCCGTCCGAGAATCCACAGACAATCGCCGACGGACTGTTGACTTCACTTGGCGATAAGACGTTCGTGATCATCCAGGAATTTGTTCTCGGCATCGTCACCGTCTCCGATGATGCTATCATCGCAGCCATGCGCATCGTCTGGGAGCGCATGAAGCAGGTCATTGAACCATCGGCTGCAGTCCCGCTCGCCGCCATTCTCGATCATCGAATCGATGTATCCGGCCGTCGTGTCGGCATCATCCTCTCCGGTGGGAACGTCGATCTCGATCACCTGCCCTGGCGAAAAGGCGATCTCGTCCATGCGAGGTTTTTGTGGCAACGGTGATGAGTATCGGGAGCAAAAGCATTCACAGAGGTAAACGCTGGGGCCTATGAGCGAAACGTCGTACCGGGCGCTGTTTTTCGACGCCGACGATACAATCTTCGATTATCAGACAGCAGAGCGGGAGGCATTTCGCATCACCGCGAGTGCATTCGGCCTTGCGGATCGCCTCGAGCAGGCGCATGCACTGTACCGCAGGCACAACGCGGATGTGTGGCGTGCGCTGGAACGCGGAGACATCACACAGGACGACCTGAAGCCCGAGCGCTTTCGCCGCCTGCTTTCCGATCTCGCTGACGACACCGGCAACGCCGAGGCGATGTCCGATCATTACCTCGCCCGGCTTTCCGAGCAAACGCAATTGCTGCCCGGGGCCGAAGCGATCGTGGCGGCAGCGGCACGCCGCTATCTGCTGGTTCTCGTGACCAATGGCCTGACCTACGTGCAGCGCAGGCGATTCGCGGCCGCACCCGTCACACGGCATTTCCGGAAAATTCTCATCTCCGAGGAAATCGGGGTCGCAAAACCCGACCCTGCGATCTTCGCCGCAGCGCTGGAAACCTATTCCCTGGAGCCCGCCGACGTATTGCTCATCGGCGACAGTGCCAGCAGCGACATGCCCGCGGCACGTAACGCAGGCATGGACTTCTGCTGGGTGAATCCGCAGGGCAGCCCGGTACCGGATGGCTTCACATCCCGCTATGTCATCTCCGGAATCAGTGAATTGGGAAGCATTCTTCAGCTGGAGACGGATTGATGCTCAAGGACCGGAATATCGTGCTTTTCGGCTGCAGCCGCGGTATCGGACGCGCTCTCGCACGCGAATATGCCCGCCAGGGTGCGCAACTTGTGCTGCTCTCCAGAGATGTCGATGCCATTTGCGACCTCAGCCGGGAGATCACGCGTACCGGAACGCAGTCCTGGTACCGTCGCTGTGACGTTTCCGTGCAGGAGGACGTGCGGCAGGCAGTGGCATACGCCTGCAAATGTTTCGGGAGGATCGATGTCGCGGTGATCAACGCGGGTATCGGATCACCGGAATGGATGAAGGATTTTCGAGCGGAGGAATTCCGCCGCGTGCTGGAGACAAACACCTTCGGGATCGCACATGTGCTGGAGGAATTGATCCCGATTCTTCGCAGGCAGGGGTACGGTGTGATCGCCGGTGTGAGCAGTATTGCCGATATCCGGGGATTCCCGGGGTCGGCGGCCTATTCCAGCAGCAAGGCGGCCGCATCGCGCCTCCTCGAAGCGGCGCGCGTCGAACTGCATGCCTTCGGTATCAGGGTGTTGACGGTACGGCCGGGTTTCGTGCGGACGGACATGACGGCGAAGAACGAATTTCCCATGCCGTTCATGATTTCCGCTGAACGTGCGGCGCGCATCATCGCCCGGGGCATCACGCGCAGGAAGCGCATCATTCATTTTCCCTGGCCGATGGTCCTGCTCTCGCGCGTCGTGCGATTGCTTCCGAATGCCGTGTTCGAAGCGGGCGCCCGCCGTACACGTCCCGCACGATCGATGAAGATCTGAAGAACATTCTCTGCGATGCGGAACGCTTACCTGCCATCCGTCTCTGGGAAGCGGTCTATGGCGGTTTTACGCGCGAGAGCTTTTCCGTATTTTGCTCGATGTGATTCGCGTTCGGAAGCTGACTCCTTCCATGCCGAAGTCATGCGTCCGTCGCAGCGGACCGGCCCGCTTCCA
>JAFGKR010000359.1 GCA_016928515.1 Bacteroidota bacterium
GACCCAGGCGGCAAACCTGAAGCGATTGGAGGAGAAACGCCGGCGATCGGAACGCAAACGTCAGCGTGGGGAACAGGGATGGGACGGATGAGAAGCCGACACGTCCTCCTGCGGACGATGATCCCATGGCGATCCACATGAAGGTAGCGGACACGCTGTGTGTCTGGACCTGCAATATCGCGCCTGGCCCTCTGCATGTTCGTTCTCAAGGACGGAGGCGACACCCTATTTCACATGGGAGGAAACTGCCTGAACATACTGCCGCAGTGATCGCAGATCATCCTTCAGGAAATACTCCACGACCCCGATGCGACGACTCTCCCGGTGATACAAACGATCATCATGTTCGGTCACCATGACGATACGTGCATCGGCGTGCTTCCTGAGGATATTCCGCGCTGCAGTAATGCCGTCCATGATCGGCATGCGAATATCCATGAGAACAAGATCGGGATGGTGATGCTCATACGCGTCCGCTGCATCCGTACCGTCTGCGCATTCCACGATGTCTCCTGTGATGAAGGACAGGAGATCACGCAGTGTTCCCCGCATGGCGTCATTGTCCTCGACGATGAGGATGCGCATTGCTGTTCCCCCTGTCAGTAAACTGATGTGATGGGATGGACATCGTTGTGTACGGAAAGATTCATCACTTAAAAAAAGTATTTGTGTTCGACGGCATATCGCACGAGCGCATACGCACCCGTGATACCGAGTTTCCGGGAGATGTTTTCCCGATGATGCTGAACCGTCCGAATGCTGATATATAATTCCTCGGCAATCTGCGCGCTGCTGCGTGACTGTGCAATCAGCCGGAGAACCCGTCGCTCCGTGACAGTCAGCGAGCTGAAGCCATCGCATCCCGGTCTGTCTGTCGCATGGTATAGAAGTTGTGGATTCCGGCTCGCGAGCGCAGGACTGATGTACAATTCTCCGTTTCCCACCGTATCGAGGCAGCGGATCAGATCGGTCACTGCATCGTCTTTGAGAACGTAGCCGAGAATCCCCAGCGACCGTGCACGGTGAACTGCTTCCTTCTCGTCGTGCATCGTCAGGAGAACCACGAGAGTCTCCCGCTTTTCCTTCACGATACGCTCCGCAACATCGAGGCCGGACATGCGCGGCATCTCAAGATCGAGCAGAGCCACCATCGGATTGAATGCAAGGACGGCATCCCATGCTTCGACACCATCCGCACATTCCGCCACGACCCGGTACCGTGCGCTGCCGTGGAGGACATCGCGCAGACCGGAACGATAAATCGGATGGTCGTCTGCGACGATGACGGAGCTTACGACAGGAGTCATCACATCACCCCCTCGTTTTCAGTGATCATTCCTTCCGGGTTCGCAACAACGCTCGCATTACAGGGGAAACGCAGGTTGAACGTCGTCCCCTGCCCCGGGCTCGATTTGATCCCAATCTCGCCGCCAAGAATGCGGACGCGTTCGAACAGGCTCTGCAGTCCGAGGCCGGCATGTTCCATCGTCCCACCGTTCTGTAAGGCAGAGACATCGAAGCCCTTGCCGTTATCCGCGATAAGCAGGGAGACGAACCCGTTGTCGTGGCGCAATCGGATTGTCGCTTCGGTTGCATCCGCATGCTTGAGAATGTTCGTGACCGCTTCCTGGAGAATACGGAACACGTTGATCTCATTCGCGGCGGAGAACAGTCCATCGACGGGATCGATTTCCGACACGAAGTGTATGGAGGATGCTTCCGAAAAGGCATCGGTGAGGCCCGTGATCGATGCGGTCAGACCGAAGCGATCGAGCTGATAGGGACGTAAAGCGCGGGAAATCTGTCGTACCTCACTGAGGGTGTTCCCCGCGGTCTCTGCGATGATATCGAGCTGCTGGTTCAGTTTCCCCGGATCGGAGAAGTGCTCCTTCGCCATGAATGCACGATTGCGAATAACGAGCAATCCCTGTCCCAGGCTGTCGTGCAATTCTCCGGCAATACGCTTGCGCTCCTGTTCCTGTGACTCGATCAGCCGGCGGGACAGCATTTTCTGCAGGTTCTTCTCCTTCAATGCCTTATCCGCGACCAGACGCATGGATGTCGCTTCCGCGGCGTCCGCCTGCAGTTGGATTTCCCGGACCTGCAATTCCGTGAGTTTCTGTCGGCTGCGATATCGGCTGATCGCCACGGAGAAGAGAAGCACGATCATGACGAGACCAACAATCAATACATTCCTCAGGATTTCCTGTTTCTCCAGCAATGACGCCTTTATCTCACGATCGCGCTCGAGAAGATCAAGCTGCTGTGCCTGTCGCTTCTTTTCACTGGACGCGAGCTGCAGCTGATAGTCCCGCTTCTGAATTTTCTCCTGATCAACCTCTCGTTCTGTCTCGAGAAGCATCAGTCTCTGTATGCGCTGGTTCGCCTCCAATGTACGCCGTATGATATCGCTCTGCTGCGTTGCCACGAGCAGGTCCTGCAATTCCTTTTCCTTGCGTAAAATGAGAATCTGCTTTTCGCGCGTCTCCGCATCATACTGTTCGCGCAATGAATGAATTTTCTGCTGCGTTTCCTTGCTCGCAACGCTGTCGCGTACCTCGACATACTCGAGATGATAGCGTAAGGCCTGAGGATAATCGTCTCTGCGCTCGGCAAGTTCGAACAGGAGTTTTGCGGCATCTCGTCGGTATTCCATCTTTCCAAGCGTTTTTGCGATGTCGTACCCGCGGGAGGCATGTTCCCATGCCTGCGCGATATTACCCGAATACTGATACTGTATCCCGAGATTGATGCTCGCCTGCGCCATGACGTCATGGTTTCCCAGCCGCTCAGCCATCTGCATGATGCTGGTATATCGACTGATCGCCTCCTCCCTGCGTCCAAGTGAACAAAGAAGTGAGGCGAGATTCGATGAGGTACTGAGAGCGTTCCGCAGATCTCCAAGTTGCTCGAACAATGAGATCGACTCCTCGAAATTTCGCTCTGCATCCGCAACTCCACCCATGTGCTTCTGGATGAGGGCGATGGAGTTCAGATTGCACGCCATGCCATATAGTGAATGAGGAGTCGATCTCATTGTACGAATCATTCGCAATGCACGCTGGTGATACGAAAGCGCTTTGTCTGGTGCAAAAGTGGCCATGGTATTCGCCAGATTCGTCAATGCCTGAGCGATGGAGTTCGTATCATTCTTTTGTTCCACATATCCAAGGAAACGGGCAAAATACTGTGCTGCTTCAGCCATGTTCCCCTTGTCATGGTGTGTCACTCCAAGCAGGTTGATGATTTGAATGAATTCGGATGAATCGGGGAGCGTCGAAGCCAGGCTCTCCGCACGATGCAGTACAGCAAGCGCTGAATCGTATGCGGCTCGGTACAGGTGCACGATGCCGGTATGACGCAGGGTGCTGACCATTACGTCCGGGTTCGAGGCTCGCGCAGCGAACGTCATTGCCTCATCGAGAAGTCCCAGGGCTTCATCATACCGTCCGGAGAGCATGTTCTGGAAGGCGAGCCGGCAGAGGACACGTGCACTCCCGTGTGCATACTTCTGTTTGAGAGCAAGGGTTTTCGCCTTTTCGAGCACTGCCGGGATCTCGTTTCCGCGCTGAGCGGACCGCAGAAAGCGCGGCAACTTCAGCATCAGGTCGACCTTCATCGTGTCGGAATCGGCCAACGAGGCGATTCTCTCCTGGAGAGCGTCGAGGGTCTCCTGGGCGTGGATCTCACCCGTGGTGCAGGTCAATATCTGTAACACAATGCACGAAAAGTACAGCGTACGACGAATCCGGGACGCCACAGCGCGAATGTCTCCCGGCTTCGACTCTTGGACACGCTTTCGTACTGTCATCGCTGACCTCTCATCTCGTCAACCGACCTGTTGCGCACACGTGGCAAGAATATCAATCCGTCAACACCATGATTCTCTCCAGCCGCTGACCCAGTGATTGCATCCGGTACACATACGTCCCTGCCGAAAGTCCGGAGGGACTGAACGGCAGCACATGCTCGCCCGCGGTCAATCTCGTGTCGACGAGCATGCGTAGTTCGCGCCCGAGCAGATCACACACCGATACCCGCACCGCGGCTTCGGTCGGAACAGAGAAACGGATATTCGTCGTGGTGGTGCAAGGATTCGGAAAATTCTGGTACAATATACATTTCGGGATGGACGGTCGGAATACTCCGGTCGAGCTCTGTCGCACGGAAAGATGGCACTGATCCACAAAGATCCCGGTGTTCTTCGCATGTGTCACTACTGCAAACGGAAGCACCGCTACATCATGTGGAATTTCGACCTCCAGCTCGATATCCTGTTTCGAGTTCGCGGGCATCGTACCGAGATTGTGGCTGCCCTGTCCAATGAGAGTGACCGCTGATGTAAGCAAGTGTACGTGCAGCTTCGTGTCGCTCGCCGCTGCCACACCGGTATTGTGAATTGTCAGCCGCAGACGGAAACGATTGCTCCCTGATGCCGGATCCGCGGTGACTATTCCGTGGTCCAGCGCAAGCACGGGTCGCTCCACCAGTCCCTCCGTGCGTTGCAGCATGGCTTCCACGGAGGAGAGCGTCAGCTGTGCTGTTTGGAGCAGCGTGTCGATTTCGGCAAGCAGATCCTGCTGCTGCAAGGGGGCCGGTGTAAGCACATACTCCGCCAGAGCCACCGAGAGAAGCGCACGGCGGGATTTATAGAGTTGCGCTTCCCCAATCACCGCGTTGTACTCATCCCGCAGCGAGGGATCGCCATGGAGTACGATCGGATTCAAACCATAGAGCGGTCGCAGCATCCGGTCGATTTCTCCGATGAGTTGACGTCCACTCAGACGCAATGCGACGAACTCCCGCGCGATTTCCATGGTGTCCGCCACATCCACTGCATGGCGAAGCGTGAGCAATCGTCCCCTGTCCTCCTCCACCGCATCCATCGCGCGGACGTCCACTCTTGCACCCGCGTCAAGACGAAAGAATGATGACCCAGGAGCGGGCGGTACTCCTCCCGCGGTGGGATCGAATACCAACTCCCCTGCTGCGCGCAGCCGCAGCGGAAGGGGTGTGACATCGGCAAATGCGTTGGTCCCCGTCAGGTACAGCGCCCGCGTGACCGGAGTGGCCGCCTTCGCGATTCCACTGGTCACGCCGTCGATCAGACGCGGACGCAATTGCATGAGCCGACGCAGAAAAATCGGCACATCCGCTACCGGTGCGTTCGTGATCGCATAGGCGGCATCAAGTGCCGTACAGATCGCATTGTACGCGCTGAACTGCCCGGCAAAAAGTGCCGTTTCGGCATCGATGCGTTCCAGTACTTCCTCACGCTTTTCTTCTGCTTGCACTGTACTTCCATGTACTTCCATCAAGCCGCATCGCGAAGCGAAATCTTCAATGAGCGGCTGCGTCGCTGTGAGGTAATGCCGCCCCAGCATCCGCGACTGCCAGTATTCGTTCATCGATAGCAGGACAACCGAGTTCAGCTCACCCGGTGCGGCAGTCTCCCGCAGCAACTCCACATAGAAACGAAGCAGATCGTCATCCGCATTCACATCCATCAGCGTGAGTAACGTCTGAGCGCCGTCATATACCATCCGCAGAAAGTCTTCCATGACCACATCGACATACGGATGCGACATCAGCGTACGTTGCTCCGACCAGCTTTGTCCCAGGGCGCCGAGATTACGCGATAACACAGAGAGTGGACGCGCCGCCTCCCTCGCCACTTCACGGGCCCCGAGAAGCGGTGGTGTTCGTTGTGGTGCATCGAAAGCGTCCCGAAGCGTCTCCTCGAACAACGCAAATCGCGTCATCGACTGCGCGGCCATGTTCTGATCGATCGGAACGTCCGTGCGCCAATCGTCGATCAATTCCCGGGCCGGTGACTCATCATACCCACGCGGATAGTCACCAAAAATCTCACGGAGGATCCGCATCGATTCATCCCCATCCTCGATACGGTGCTCAAGACCGGTTAGCAGCACCTCCTTCCGGGCTATCGAAGATGTCAGCTCCGGTGACATCTCCGATGTCGACGTCGTTGTATGTGCGATGGGAGAATATTCTGATGTCCCGTACTGATTACGACAGCGCAGGCGATAAAAATACGTCGTGTGTACTTGCAAACCCCTGTCGGTGTACGTCAGAGTCCCTCGGATGATCGTGGAATCCAGGCTCCGGAAATCAGCGTCGAGAGCCGTCAGCGAACGCTCGATCTCGATGTGTTCTTCATTCGAAGGTGACGCAAGACACCAATCGATTCGAATCGCATCCGGCCCGAGCGCGCGTGCGGTTACATCTGTCGGCACAGACGGTAATTGCGGGTCGAGCTTCATCGTTGCGGCGGTAACAACCGGTGACCATGGGGAATTCCCGTTTGCATTGAATGCACGGACGCGATAGTAATACCGCGTTTCGGGTGACAACCCCGTCCGGAGGTAACTTGTGGCATCAGCGTGCGCATCCGGCGATACGCGAACGAAATCTTCCTCGCTTCCTGTCGTTGATTCCTGGATCTCGAATCCGCTCTGATACGGCGGTGAAGATGCCACCCATGTCAGCCGGAGACTATGCACACCAGTCGTGACAACACTCACACCGAACGGAGCGCCCGGCGCCGGCAGGGACGGTGTCGTCACGCTCACGTCCGTCGACCATGGCGATGCGCCGAGAGCATTGACGGCGCGGATGCGATAGGCATACGTCGTCTGTTCCCGCAGATGTTCATCTCTCAGTGTCGTGATGCCGGCACCGGTTGCGTGTGCGATCATCCAGTCGCCGCTGTCGATCTTCCGCTCGATCTCGAATCCGGTTTCGTTTGTCGAACCTGGTGTCCAGGAGAGTTCGACTTCCTGATATGATACGGCCACGGCGGAGAAATCCCGTGGCGTCGCCGGTGGGAGATGTGTGCTGACCAGGGCCTCGTTCGACCAGGACGAGGAGGCGTTCGTGCCCACCGCACGCACGCGGAACGCGTACTTCGCCTCCGATTCCAGGCCGCTGATGTCCTGCTCCGTGGCATTCGCTGACGCGAGCACTGCGAACGCCCAGCTTTCCGCATCCTGACGCTGTTCGATCTCGAATCCGCTCTCCCCGTCCGCCCGGTCTTCCCACAACAGACGTACGCTGTTTGCCGTCAGGATCGTCACCGTCAGATTCGTCGGAGTCGGAAGGAAAAGCAGCGTCGTCGCCGTCGCTTCGTTGCTCAGGGCCGAGCACACTGTTCCCTTAACCGCACGCACGCGGAAGCTGTAAATCGTCGCCGGCTGCAGGTGCTCGATACGGACTGCTGTCACATTCGTCCCCAGTGTATCCGTTGCCATCCAGGGGGTCGAAGTGCTCTTCCGCTCGACAATGAACCCGGTTTCATCCGCCGAATTGTCCTCCCAAACCAGATCGATCGCATCCGACGCCACGGCCGTCGCCATAAGATTCGCCGGTGCTGGAAACACCAGCGTTGTCGCCGTCGCTTCGTTGCTCAGGGCCGAGGACACTGTCCCTTCCACCGCTCGCACGCGAAACGTGTAGATCGTCGCCGGCTGCAGGTGCTCGATACGGACCGCTGTCACGTTCGTCCCCAATGTATCGGTTGCCATCCAGGGGGTTGAAGTGCTCTTCCGTTCCACAATGAAACCGGTTTCATGCGCCGAATTGTCTTCCCACACCAGGTCGATCGCATCCGACGCCACGGCCGTCGCCGAAAGATTCGCCGGTGCCGGAAACACCGGGGTTGTCGCGCTCGCCTCGTTGGACCATGCGGATTCATATGACGGATTCACCGCCTTGATGCGAAAGAAATGCAGTACTTCGGGTTCAAGTCCGTGGACGATGACGGTTGTGGAATTTGCGGGCTGGATTTGCACAACTCTCCATGAACCACCCGCTTTCCGGTGTTCGATCACGAAGGACTGTTCGTTGTCGGAATTGTCGCGCCACTCGAGCCGGATGCCGGCGGGTGTTACCGCCACGGCGGCAAGTCCTGATGGTGCGGCGGGTGGTGTCAGCGGGGCAAGGATCGGTGTCCTGGTCGCATAGATACTGGAATTATTATTTCTGCGGTCCACCCAGGCGATGATCGCGGCACCGGTACCGTCGGCACATATGACTGGTCCTCTCTGGCAATCGGCGGCAATACAGACCGGAAGCCCGTCGTTCTGCCATGCCACGGAACCGTCGAGCATCACACCTTGTGCGTACATGTCCCAATCGACCAAAGCGCCACCGTTTCTCCGATCGGTCCAGGCGATAATTGCACCGTTCGTTGTCGCCGCTGCCACAATTTCAATCTTTGAGCCGGCGGACTGGCATATGGGAATACCGAGTGGATCCCACGCCAGGGTTCCGTTCCAGTGAAGATATTGCGAGTAAAGATGATGATCGTTGCTAGGTTGTTGCCAAACCGCCCAAACAACGATTGCACCTCCCTGCAGGGCGACAATTCTGGGGCGCACCTGATAGCTCTGCGCGGAGCAGACGCGGACTCCGTTATTCTGCCAGAGGCAGGAACCACCTGCGTCAACTCTTTGCGTATGGAGCGTTGATCCGCTATACCGAACATCCACCCAGACAATCACCGCACCGCCGGCGCCATCCGGGCAGATATCGAACTGATTACTCACATCAATACCTGTGCAGACTCCAATACCGTCATTCTGCCAGACCGATGAACCATCCGGCGCGATGCGCTGTGCATAGACCTCGGCGATGTTTCCCGAGCGCTTATCCCACCAGCCGATGATCGCGCCACCATTGCCGTCACTGCAGATGAACGGCAAGGTTTGATCACCTGTCGCAGTACATACTGACGCCGCCCCGGATCCCCACAGAACGTTTCCCGAGGCATCGATGCGTTGCGCGAATATATCGTATCCATTGCCACGGTTCTCCGCCCATGCAACGATCGCTCCACCCGCTCCGTCTGTGACAGGGATCTTTGCACCTTGTGCGATTCCATTTTGGACGGCGTTGTAGAGTAGTATTCCACCGCTTGCCCATTGCGTGGCCCCATTCCCATTGACCCGCTGTGCGAGAAGTTTTTGTTCATGGTCATCGCTCCATACGACAATCGATCCACCTGCACCGTCACCACAAACGCGAGGATAGTACTGATGGTAGCCTGTGGGAATGCTTATCGGAGTTCCGCTGGGTGTCCACTGAATATATCCTGATGCATCGAGACGTTGTGCCCATACATCCTTTTCGCTGACGGGGGGTGGGATGGTGGCGTTCATGGCGATAATCGCACCGCCACTCCCGTCCGAACAGATGTCCAGATTGTCATTCCCGCGAGTCAGGGTGCAGACCGCTGTGTTGACATTCGGATCCAGGGACCATTGTGCCTGCAGGTGAAATGTTGACATCACCACGAGACAAAAAGCATTCACGGCTACGATAACGGTGCATCTTGCAGTTCTCATCGCAATATCTCCAGGAGAGTGACGATTGGACATCCTTCCGACGGTGGATTCGATTGCATCGCAAAGCAGCTGCGACGAGGCCCAGGGAACAACTGCTTCCGTGCGCTCACAATTATATTCTTGTTTCAGCGGCTGATCAGCAGCCTCTGTATATGAGCCTGTCCTCCGTGGAGAAGACGGCAATAGTACAGTCCTGACGGCAGATCTGCGACATTGAATGTCACCACATGCCTCCCGCCTGTTGTATATCCATCGGTGAGCACACGCCGCTCTCGCCCGAGGAGGTCGTGGAGGGTCAGCCGCACCGTTCCTTCATCCGGGATCCTGAGAGTAATCGTCGCTTCGACATCCGCGGGATTCGGGAACACGGATTCCAATTCCATCGCAATGGGTGATGTCCCGGTCGATTTGGGCGTCGAAGCTTCACAGGTCAGACCCTCGGCATGGCCTGTCTGGAATGTGTAACCGCTCAATTGCACGTCAGTGACAGTAAAACACCATATGCCAACCGGATTCCTGATCGTGGGGGTCTGCAGAATCACCATCCCGTTTGCATCCGTGATACCAGATGACGAACCGGTATTGGGTCCGGTAAACGACACGGACACCGTCGCACCGGCCACAGGGGAATTCCCGTTATCATGCACGAGGACGGCATCCTGCCCGGCGTACTTTCCTCCCGGTTTCGATACCCGTGAGACACTCTGCGCAGCGACGTGCATGGCCGACTGCGCCGACGTGACGGTGATCGTCAAACCCGTCGATGCCGTTTCATTATCGCTCCCGGTTACCGTCAGGAGCACCGCATAGCTCCCGGGATTCTGATAGACGTTCGTCACGACGGAAGCGGAAGCTCCCGAGGCGGTATTCCCGTCACCGAAGTTCCAGTCATACTGGACAATGCTGCCGTTGGGATCGCCGTCGTAGGAAGCAGTCGCGTCGAAAGCAACCGAGAGTGGTGCCGTGCCCTGAAGGGGGGTGGCGACGAAGGATGCGACCGGAGGCGCATTGACGGATTGTGAAGGATCGAATATCCAGGGTTCAACACCATGGAGCGGATGGTCCGAGGTAAACCAGATCAAGCCCTCGAGATTCCGGATATTCCTGACGAGACCGGACGAACCGGGATAGACATCCCGCACGAGCTGTGTTCCCGTTGCGGTCCCGTCACTTCTCCACAGTTCCATCCCATGCGCACCATCCGTCGCAGTGAAAAAAAGTTCGTATCCGTCAATACCATACACAACAGCGAATTGATGCCGCCAGTAGTTTGGGGTGAAATTCGAGATCTCGCAGTCTCCCGTGGGATTGATCACTTTTACCAGGCTCGCGGCATCCGTCGCGATATCGTATTTCCACAATTGCCGGCCATTGACACCATCAGAAGCAGTGAAATACAGCGTGTTGTCGACGGGCGTGAGCCAGTATGGATCCGAATTTGCCAGTGTTGAGCTGTTCGTTGGAAGCCGATACGTTCCCGCCGCGGTTCCGTCGCTTCTCCACAGGGAACGACCATTGATGCCGTCGTCAGCGTTGAAATACACGATACCGTTCACCGTGACGAGAAACCGCGGTGATGCATCTCCACTGCCGGCATGGATATCGGCCACTTGCATTGTCCCCGCCGTGCTCCCGTCCGTCTTCCAGAGTTCCCTGCCCGTGGAAATTTTGTCCATGATGAAGAAAACGGTACTCCCCACCGCGACCGGCTCTTCGTACGTATCCCATCCCGCCCACTCTCCAGGCGATGCGGACAACAGCGGGAAGGTGCCGGCATACGTGCCGTCCGATCGCGCGAAGGTCGATGCATCGTTGCCGACATCGGTTTTGAAGAACAGTAATCCGCTTGCGACGGTCATGCCGTAGGGATTCGTGCCGGACCGCCCGGTCGGATTCAGGTCACGGACGACGGTCGTCCCGTTCGTCGTATAGTCCGTGCGGAACAACTGATAATTGTATGCTGTCAGCGTGAGCGGCGGCGTTCCCAGCTTGAATGTGGATTTCGATATCGCCGCCGCGAAAAATGCATACGGACCGATTTCGATAAATCCGTGGGGATTCGAGCTTTCGATCTGTTTCCCGTTCGGGAAGATATCCTTCAACAGTGTCCACTGCTGTCCAGTCGCATCGCTCATCCAGGGCTCAAAACCGTACACTCCTTCCGTCGCGTTTTGAAAGAGCCTGCCATTGCATGTGTGCGTCCAATATCCCGCACCATCCGCGGAACCCACGTTGAATTCATTGATGAGCATCGTCCCCGATGGAGTAAAATCCGTCTTCCAGAGTTCTCGGCCGCTGCTCCCGTCAACAGCCGTGAAGTAGTACGCTCCCCCGAAAACACATCCTCTGTTAATCGGGAGCGAGGACGGGACGCCGGGATTGATGTCTTTGAGTAAAAACGGATTCGATCCCACTTGTGCAGACGACGGGATCGCTGACATGAGCAACAGTATGAAGGTGATTGCGCAAAGGGCAGTTTTCATCACATCTTCTCCTCTCGTCTGGTGAATACCTGCAAATGTGCAGGAGCATCGTGTATCCTGAAGACGGCATCGACGATACCGGAGGATCTACACGCAAAGACTACCAGACAGCGCTGTCGTTATGTGGCAAATTTCACGAATCGGGCGATCAACGTCAATGGGCTGCAGTGCCTATTTTTTACCAGTAGGCGAGAGGATCGTCGATTCCCGTTGCGACGGGTTTCCATTCGTATAGTACGAGAGGTGTTGCGTGCGACGTCGGAGCGACTCGAGCCTGCAGAGATCCGTCCCGGCAGGGTGTCAGCCATCGTCGAAACGATAGAGTATTCGCCCGCAAATCACCGTGCTGGAGATGCCGGAGACGAATCATTCCCGGAGAATGGCTGTGGATCCGCAACGGTCTGCTGAAGCGGAAGACGCACGGTGAATTCCGTGCCCTCACCCGCGCAGTCTCCCAGCGACAGCATCCCACCATGCGCCTTGACCACGATGTCATGGCTGAGGGAGAGGCCGAGTCCCGTCCCCTTCCCGACGGGCTTTGTGGTGAAGAACGGATTGAAAAGACGATCGCGCGCTTCCGGGGGAATACCTATACCGTTATCACGGATGCATACCTCCACCCAGTCACCATCCCGTCTCGTCCGGAGTGTGATCAGGCCCGCGAACCCGTCCCCGCTCGCTTTACTCCGTGCGTACACCGCATCGATCGCATTCGAGAGCAGATTCAGGAATACACGGCTGATGTCCTGCGGCAGCACTGATATCATCGGCAGCGATACGTCGTACTCCCGTGCGAAGGAAGCCTGGAAATCGGTCAGTTGCGCACGGGTACTGTGATAGGCGAGTTCAACGGCCTCGTCGAGTAAGGTGTGGAGATTGACCGCTCGTTTCTCCCGGCTCCCTTCACGCGCATGCAGCATCATGCCGGTGACAATATTATCCGCCCGCTTTCCATGCTCGCGTATTCTTCCGAGATTTCCACGCAGATCCTCCAGCAGTGTCGTGACATCCCCTCGTGACCGGATATCCTCGGGGAATTCCTCGATAAGCTCCTGCGACACGGCAGCAAAATTGTTGACGAAGTTCAGAGGATTCTTGATTTCGTGTGCGATACCGGCAGTGAGCTGCCCAAGCGCGGCGAGCTTCTCCCGATGCACGAGCTGATCCCGCGCGGCATGCAACTCCGCCGTACGCGCCTCGACACGCTGCTCCAGCTCCTCGGAAAAGGATTCCAGCCGCGCCAATGTGCCGGCGTACCGACGCGCGAGAATGATGAGCAGTGCGATCGAATCGATCGTCCCCGTCAGTACCGAGGGGATATACACCGGAATGATGTTCGAGATGTACATCATTTCGAGTAATACGCTGAGAATATTGAAAAAGAAGATCGCCACGAACAATGCCGCGCCCTCCCGCCGATGCAAGTATGCAAGCACAACCCGATACAGGACAAAAAGCGAAAAGACGATGAACACGAATTTCATGTAGGGAACAAGATGTGAGCTGGTCACGACAGGGATGGTGATCGTGAGGA
>JAFGKR010000077.1 GCA_016928515.1 Bacteroidota bacterium
CGCTCACGACGCAGTGGCAGCGTATCGAGCGGACATTCACCGTTTCCGAAGGCGCAGATCCGGTTCGCGTATACAGCGACGAGGAATACCGTCCCATCCTCGCCTTCACGCTCGAGGTACTGAACGGCGGCGGCGAGGTGTGGGTGGACGACGCGGAGCTGCATTCCACCGGGGACGTGAATCCCACCGTCTTCACCGACAGTTACGTGGAGCGTCTGATGGAACTGCGTCCGGGAACCCTGCGCTACTGGGGCGGCCAGCTGGGCGCGAGCTTTGCCAACCAGATCGCGGAGCCTTTTGCCCGGCGCACGAACGGCTATTCCCCCCGCACCCGCCGCGCGGGCTCCTGGCCCTACTCGCTGCATGAATTCCTCGAGCTGTGCGAATACGTCGGCGCCGATCCGTGGTACGTGATGCCGCCGACGTTCTCGGAAGACGAAATCCGCGCGCTGGGGGAGTATCTCGCGGCGCCGGCACAGGAGGGAAATCCCTGGGCTCAGCGGCGCGCGGCGCTCGGACGCACCGCGCCATGGACGGCGGTCTTCGAGCGTATTCACATCGAATACGGCAACGAACTCTGGGGCGCAGCAAGCGGCGGGGATCCCTTCATGGGTGCATCCGTGAACGGCGGCGTGCGTCTGGGGAATATCGCGAGCGACCGTTTCGCGATTCTGCGCAACGCCCCGCATTACGACAGTGATGTGATGAAGCTCGTGATCGGCGGTCAGGCGGGCTATGCCGGGCGCCAGCGTGAGATCGTCGAGAACAGCTCGGCGCATGACGCCGTGGCATTGGCGCCGTACTTCGGTGTGCTGGATACGTGGAACGGCGAAGAGGAGATTTTCCGGCCGCTGTTCGCGTCACCGCTGTACCAGGCGGGGAGCGGTCCCATGCGCGAGAGCCGCGATCATCTCGACGCGGGAGGCGGCACGGAGTTGTCCATCTACGAAATCAATTTCCACACCACGCACGGCGATGCGCCGATCGACATCCGCAACGATTTCCTGACCGGCATGGCGGGCGGGATTGCGCTTCCGCTGACCATGCTCGTGTACCAGCGGGATTTCGCGGCGCGGGACCAGTGTGCGTTCTCCTCGTTGCAGTATTCCTTCCGACTCGACAACGGCGACTACGCACGGCTGTGGGGGATGCTGCGCGACGTGGAGGCGACGGGGCGCAAGCGTCCCACGTGGCTTGGCATGGAAGTGGCGAACAAGGCCGTCATGGGTGCCGCCTTGCGCACGGTGCACTCGGGCGACAATCCCTCCTGGTTGCAGCCGGCGATCAACGGCATCGGGGAGGAGACACGCGTCCGCGAGGTGCAGTCCTTCGCCTTCACCGAGGGACACCGCCGCTCCGTTGTGCTGTTCAATCTCAGCCTGACGGAGTCGCGTCCCGTGCGTCTCGACTTCGACGGCATCCCCGGCGGCGCGTGGCAGTACACGCTCGCATCGGAATCCATTCACGACGACAACGAGGACAGCACGACGGTCGTCATCGATTCGACGCTCGTGTTCGAATTCTCACCGGGATACGAATTCCATCTTCCCCCCCATTCCGTCACGGTGCTGCGCTGGCAGGATGCGTCGACTGGAGTGGGCGAGGATATTCAACCGGGGGGATTTACGCTCGAAGCGTATGCGGGCGCGGGAGGCGTTGTCGACATTGCGTACGGACTGCCTGCGGGCACGGGAGGGACGCTGGAAGTGCGGGATCTCCTCGGAAGACGCATCGCGAGTTTCCCCGCATCGGGCCTCCGCACCCACCGGTGGTCCGCCCCCATCCCCGGGATGTACTTTATTCTCCTCCGCAGCCCCGCGCATCAACTGATCCGAAAGGTTGTGGTACTATCTTGAGGGGCACAAAAACACCGAGACACAAAGACACGAAGGGATGTTTCCATCAGAAAGATCCGGTGTATCCGCTGGATCTTTCCGCTCATGAAAACCTCTTCGTGTCTTGGTGTCATTGTGTCTTCGTGCCATAAAGATAAAAATCAGACAATCTGTTCCACGGTGCTGTGGATGCGCTCGATCCATCCGGCGTGCTCGGGTTTCATCAGTGCGCTGCGCAGCACGGTGGTCCACTCCGCGTCGGCACGGATGTCGGGATAGCGCGCCGCGAGCAGCGCCGTGGGCACGCGCAGCTTGCTCAGATACAGCGGATTCTCGGCGTCGTTCATTGTACGCTCGAATACCTCGGCCGCGTGCTTCGAGATGGCGGTGGCGGAGCGTTCACGGGTGTCGGGGAAAAAGGCGACGATGTCCAGCTCCGGTTCGAGCACGAGCGATAGCTTCTCCGAGGTGCGGATTTTTTCGCTCCACTGCGTCGCGGCCGAGCGGCAACGGCGAAGCACAGCACCGAGACCGGTTTCCGCATCCAGCGGCAGCATGCGCAGCGTCATCCACAGCGCCGCCGCGGAGGCGCCCGCCCGCGAGCACTCAAGACTGATTTCCCCCAGGTGCAGATCATCCGACGTGAAGTAGGTGTACGGCGAGTCGTGCACGTAGTGGCGTCCCACCGCCGGATCGCGGAAGAGCACGCAGCCGCAGCCGTAGGGCTGCAGTCCGTGCTTGTGCGGATCCACGACGATGCTGTCGGCCTCGTGCATGGCGCCGAACACCTCCGCACTGACGCCGTCCGGCGCGTCGTCGGCGATGAGCGTGAAGAAACCGCCATACGCGGCATCCACATGAATGCGGAAGCCGTGGCGTTCGCGCAGTTCCAGCAGCTGCGGCAGCGGGTCCAGCGCGCCGAGTCCGGTCGTGCCCAGTGTCGCCACCACGGTGCCGATGTCCTCGGAGAGACAGAGCGTGTTGAGCGCGTCGGCATTGATGCGTCCGTCGCGGTCGGCCGGCACCTCGAACGCGCGCATGCCCAGCACTTCGCACATGCGGCTGTGCGTGTAATGCGCCTGCGCGGAAAAGGCTACTGCGCGTCCGGGTTGCTCGTGCCGCGCGATGTACAGCGCCTCGAGATTCGCGATGGTGCCGCTGGATGTCAGGTGGCCGAGATGTGCGGTGTACCCGAACATCTGCGCGAGGTCGGCGGTGAGTTCCTTTTCGATCTGTCCGGTTGCCGGACCGCCATCCAGCGCATGGTTGTTGGGATTGATGAGCATGGCGGCGAGATAGCCCAGCACGGCGGCTTGATGCGGGGGTTTGAGCATCTGTCCCGCATACATCGGATGGAAGAAGGGATAGTTGTCCTGCAGCCGCGTCTGCAAATCCTGCAGTGCATTCCGAAGAGACGCGTCATCCACCGCGAGACTGGTATCCTCCTGAAACGGCTGCCATCGCGCGCGGAAACGGTGCTGCCCTTCGACCACATCGGTGAGCAGGGAGGCGAACTGATCCAGCATATGTCATCCTTCCGTTGTTTTCGGCATGTTGAATCCGAATATAGGAAATTCTAGATTGGCGGGGACGATTCCATCATACAGGACGCACACCATGTCGGAATTCAGGCAGAATCTCGCGACGAAGGAATGGGTGATCATCGCGCCGGACCGAGGAGGGCGGCCGCGCGATTACTGCGCGGAGGAGGAACACAGCGGTATGGTGCCGCCGTATCGGGCGGATTGTCCCTTCTGTCCGGGCAACGAGGCGCAGACCTCCGATGAACTGTTGCGTATCGACCGCGGGGACGAGTGGCTGATCCGCGTGGTCGAGAACAAGTTCAGTGCGCTCAGTACCGATCACTCGGTGGCACGTCGGAAGTATGGCATTTTCCTGAAGTCTGACAGCTACGGCCATGCCGAAGTGATCATTGAATCGCCGCGGCATAACGATGTTCTTGTCTCGCTGGAACTGTCCCATCTCGAGGATCTTCTGCGCGTGTACCGCATGCGCATGGCGGAGATCAGCATGATGAAGAATATCGCGATCGTGATGCTGTTTCGGAATTACGGTCCGCGAGCCGGTACCTCGCTTGAGCATCCGCATACGCAGATCATCGCGTCGTCCATCATTCCGCCGCATATCCGCGATCCCTTTCAGAAGGCCGCGTTGCATTACGATTCATATGGGACCTGTGTGTACTGCGACATGATCGGGGAGGAAATCCGGCAGCAGGAGAGGATGGTGTACGAGAACGAGTATTACGCGGTATTCTGTCCCTTCGCCGCGCGTACGCCGTATGAGTTGCGCATCTATCCGAAGGTGCACAACGCCAGCTATTTCTGGTCGAGCAAGGAGGAGCTGAGCTATCTCTCGGATGCGCTCGGCCGGACGTTACGCTCAATGCATGCGGTGCTCGGAAATCCCAGTTACAACCTGATTTTGCGCACATCTCCCGTCGGTGACGAGGACGTGCGTTACCTGCACTGGTACTTCGTGATTGTTCCGCGCATTACGACTCCCGCGGGATTCGAGATGGGAAGCGGGATATACATCAATCCCGTCCCTCCCGAGCGCAGCGCGGAGGAGCTGAGGGAGGCAGTAGGCAGGGAGTAGCTGGACGGAAGCAGGAGCAGAAATTGAATTACGTGTCCTCTTCGCTCCTCCCCTTTTTTTTATGCAGCCGCTCGAGCTTCCATTCCTGCATGGTTTCGAAGAGGTGCTGATCGGTGAGGTGGTAGTGCAGCGGAGTGACGGAGATCATGTTTTTCCGCAGGGCGGCATCGTCGACGATGGGATCTTCATCCCACACGTACTTTCCCACGAGCCA
>JAFGKR010000360.1 GCA_016928515.1 Bacteroidota bacterium
ATCCCGTAGCACCGACGATGGCCACGGAATGACCGTTCGGAATTTCGAAGGAGACATCCTTCAGCACCCATTCCCCTTCGTTATAGGCGAACCAGACATTTTCGAAGCGGATGGTATCGATGGCTTCCAGCGGCTGCGCCCTGTCCGCCGGGGGATCCGGAATGATGGTGTCGTCGTCGAGGAGCTTGAAGATGCGTTCCGACGACGCCATGGCCGTCTGCATGATATTGTACTTCTCGGAGAGATCCCGAATGGGACGGAAGAACATTTCCGTGTACTGGATGAAGGAAATCATCGTTCCCACCGTCATGAAGCCCGCGAGGATCTCTCCTCCCGCATACCAGATGATCAGTGCCACGGCGAGCGAACTGATGAAATCCACGCTCGGGAAAAACAGTGCGTAATAAAACACCGAGCGAACATTGGCATCCTGATGCTTCCGGTTTATGTCCTCGAACTGCGCGGCCTCGCGCTTCTCCTGTCCGAAAAGCTGCACCGTCAGCATGCCCGAGACGCGTTCCTGCATGAAGGAATTCAGCCGTGCGAGCTGCAGACGCACGTCACGGTAGGTTTCACGGACTTTCTTGCGAAAGAGGAAGGTCCCGTACACGAGCAACGGCATCACGCTGAGCGTCACCAGGGCCAACTCCCAGTTGATCGTCAGCATGAAGATGACGATCCACAGCAGGATGAAAATGTCGGCGAACACGGTGACCAGGCCGGAGGAGAACATCTCGTTGAGCACTTCCACGTCGTTGGTGACACGGGTGACAAGACGCCCGACGGGGTTGCGGTCAAAGAAGCGCAGGGCCAGCTTCTGCAGGCGACTGAAAATCTGCATCCGCACGTCCACGATAATGCGCTGGCCGATCCACTGGGTCCAGTACATCATGACGTACTGCGTGACACCCTGCAGGATCAGCGTGCCGAACAGCAGCGCAGCAATAAGGAGGAGACCACTCTTATCCCCTACGGTAATGTAATCGTCGACTGCCAGCTTGGTCAGATACGGCCGGACGGGACTGAGTGCGGAAATCAATACCGTCAGCAGGATGGCGCCGACGACATGCGGCCAGTACGGACGGGCGAACTGCAGAAGCCGCTTCATCAGGCGGCTGTCATATGCTTTCCCCAGTACTTCGTCTTCCTGCATGCAGGCCCTTTCTTTTCAATTCCAACCTAACGTAGTAAGATAGGGAAAAAGTTCGACCGGGATCCGGATTTGAATTTTTCCCCTGATTTCCGTACTTATTAAAGGATAGGGCTGTCTCACAGCAGAAACCGATCCCATCCCATTTGCATTCCATATGCGGCGCTCCGGCCCGGCCTTCAGAGGCAACGGGACTTTCCGTGGTACGCGCACCTCCTTCCCTTTCCTGACAAGTCAAGCATCTCATCATCAATCAGGGGCAGACTGATGTCGACATTCACCGACAGACAGCAGCGCATTGCACAAAAAATCGAATCCGATGTCGTTCTTTCGAAGTGGCGGGACTGGCACTGGCAAATCAGACATTCTATACGTGACATATCTGCATTTGAATATCTTCTCGGCGTGGAGTTCGAGCAGGACGAGCGGCGGAAGCTGCTGAAAACACTGGAGAAATTCCCTCTTTCCATCACTCCGTATTACCTGTCGTTGATCAATGCGGTGGACTTCCGCAACCATCCGGTATTCAAGCAGGCATTTCCATCGTCCTCCGAAATGATCATCATGGAGCATGACATGAAGGATCCGCTGGCGGAGGATTCCGACAGTCCTGTGCCGGGACTGACACACCGCTATCCCGACCGCGTGCTCTTTCACGTCAGCAATGTCTGTTCGATGTACTGCCGCCACTGCACACGCAAGCGCAAGGTCGGCGACATGGACCGCATTCCGGTGCGCAAGGAGGTCAAACAGGGATTGGCATACATACGAGCGCATCCGGAAGTGCGCGATGTCCTTCTTTCCGGTGGTGACCCATTCATGCTCACAGACGAGTATCTCGACTGGATTCTCACCGAGTTGCGCGCCATTCCGCACGTGGAGGTCATCCGCATCGGCACGCGCATGCCGGTCGTGCTCCCGTTTCGCATCACCGATTCCCTCGTCGAAATGTTGAAGAAGCATCATCCGCTGTGGATCAACACACATTTCAATCATCCGGCGGAGATCACCGCCTCTTCGCGCGAGGCACTGCGCAAACTCGCCGACGCCGGTATTCCGCTCGGTAATCAGAGCGTGCTGCTGGCGGGTGTCAACGACTGTCCGCGCATCATGAAAACACTTGTGCACAAGCTCGTGATGAACCGCGTGCGGCCGTACTACCTGTATCAGTGCGACCTTTCCGAGGGGCTCTCCCATTTTCGCACCCCGGTCGGCAAGGGGATCGAAATCGTGGAAAGCCTCATCGGCCATACCAGCGGATTTGCCGTCCCGACGTACGTGATCGACGCCCCGGGTGGCGGCGGAAAGATACCGGTGATGCCGAATTATCTGATTTCGTGGTCCACCAACAAAGTGGTGCTCCGCAACTATGAAGGAGTCATCACGACGTACAAGGAGCCGGATTCCTATGAACCGGTGTTCTGCAACCGCGACTGCGAACGCTGTGAGCTGCGGCTGAACGTGGATTCGGCTGAAGACGTGTACCGTTCCGTCGGCATCGCGGAGTTGCTCTCCAATCAGGATGATATTATCTCCCTGGTTCCCGATTCAAACGAGCGTATTGGTCGGCGCAACGGCGCGGAAGCGGAGGCGGACGGCTGATGCACATTGTCGATTACGGCATCGTTGTCCTGTACATGCTGGCGGTCCTGGCTGTGGGATTCTACTTCCTGCGGCGCAACGAAAGCCGCGACGATTACTATGTCGGCGGACGCTCGATGACGGCGGGACATCTCGGCCTCTCCATAGCCGCCACCGACGTCGGGGGCGGTTTTTCCATCGGTCTCGGCGGATTGGGATTTCTCATGGGACTGTCGGCCAGCTGGCTGTTGTTCACGGGACTCATCGGTGCATGGCTGGCGGCAGTGATCATTATTCCGCGGGTAAAGAAATTCGATGCGGCGGAAGGCCTGCTGACCTATCCGGATCTCCTGCGGCGCAGCTTCGGTCCGCGCGTCGCCATGATCGCCGCAGTGATTTCAGGCGTCGGCTATCTGGGTTTCACCGGGGGACAAATTCTGGCCGGCGCCAAGCTCGCGGCATCCACCATCGTTCCGGAGCAGCCGTTCGGGATGGACGGTTTCTTCTTCTCCCTGCTGCTCATGGCGGGTGTGATGTTTCTCTACACCGCGGCGGGAGGCATCAAGGCCGTGATTTACACGGACACCGTGCAATGGATCATCCTCCTCGGTGGACTGCTCTTCCTCGGTGTCCCCTTCGCCCTGATGGATCTCGGCGGTCTCGCGGAAATCGAGCGGCAGCTGCCGGATCGTTTTCTTGCGCTCGACAACGTGCGTCCGGTTCAGATCTTCAACTGGTTTGTCACCATCATTCCGATATGGTTCGTCGGCATGACGTTGTACCAGCGGTTGTATGCGGCGCGCGACGAGCGGGAGGCGAAAAAAGCCTGGTATTTTGCGGGGATTCTCGAGTATCCCGTCATCGCTTTCCTGGGCGCCTTCCTCGGCATGGTGTCGCGCGTGTACTTCCCCGAAGCAGAACCCGAGACCGGACTGCCCATGCTGCTCAAGAGCACCTTGCCCATCGGCGCGACGGGATTGGTCATCGCATCGTACTTCTCGGCAATCATGTCCACCGCCGACAGCTGTCTGATCGCATCATCCGGCAATTTCGTCAACGACATTCTCGAGCGGTTGCGACCCGACATCCCGCAGAATCGCATGATGTGGATTTCCCGTGGCGTAACGCTCCTCATCGGTGTCATCACATTCATCATCGCAGCGTCCTTTCAGACCGTATTGGACGTCATCCTCTATGCCTACGCCTTCATGGTGTCCGGGTTGCTCGTTCCGACGCTCGCGGCACTGTACAACTGGCGAGCGGGACAGCAGACCGCGATCTGGTCCATGATACTCGGCGGCGGCACGACGCTCGCGTTGCTCGCACTCGGTCTCGACCTCCCGTTCGGCATTGATGCGGGAGCGTATGGGCTGGTGGTATCGGCTCTTGTTTTCATATCGGGACGGTTGGTGGAATTCGATGGCAAGATGATAAGATAGAAAGATGGCAAGATGGCAGGATGGCAGGATGGCGGGATCACTTCGGCTGAGATCTGAATTGAACATCCATTCCGGGATATTGAAATCTTGCCATTTTGTTATTTTGGCATAATGCTATCCTGCCATTTTCATATTTTCCATAATGAAACAATTCTGACACTCATCACTATGCACTTCATCCCCCATGCGCACCGTCAACACACCTTTTGACACGACCGAGAAAATCCGCAACTCCGTGATACAACACGGTCCGAGCAGCAACCGCATCTATTTGATGAAGCTGAAGGAAGAGGATTATCCCGCCGTTGTGCCCGACCTGATCGAAATGGCGCAACGAAACCGCTACGGGAAAATTTTTGCGAAAGTGCCGGCATGGGCGCTGGAGGGATTCCTCGAGAAGGGATTTGTGAAGGAAGCCGAGGTGCCGGGGTTTTACAACGGCGACACCGATGCGCTGTTTCTCGGAATGTTCATGACGGAGAAGCGCCGGCATGTGTCGGACGCGGTGCGGAAATCCATCGCGGATATCATCGGGCTGGCCGAAAGCAAGGCAGGGAAAAGTGCCGAGGATACGGGGGACACGCCGTTCACCCTGCGCCGCCTGACGACGGAGGACGCGGCCGCACTGACACAGCTCTACGGCAGGGTGTTCGAGAGTTATCCCTTCCCCATTTTCGAACGTGCCTACATCGAGCATACGATGCAGGAGGACCTGATTGCCTACTACGGTGCGTTCGACTCTTCGAAGCGGCTTGTCGCAGCGTCGTCTGCGGAGATGGACAAAAAATCCATGAACGCCGAAATGACGGATTTCGCCACACATCCCGATCACCGGGGGCACGGGACGGCGCTGGATCTGCTGGCACTGATGGAGGCGGACATGAAGCAGCGCGGTTTCCCGGTGCTCTACACCATCGCGCGCGCCGTCTCCGCCGGCATGAACGTCACCTTCGCCAAGGCGGGCTACCACTTCACCGGAACGCTCGTGAACAACACGAATATTTCGGGACATATCGAAAGCATGAATGTCTGGTACAAGAAGCTGACGCCCTGAACGGTCGTGCTTTCTCAGGCATCCCGCTTCCCTCGGGAACAGGAGAACCGATGGCTTGCCTCTACATTTTCGAGCGAACACCCCGTATCGTCTCCTGATCGACTTCCCCCGGCAGCAGTGTCATCGCGTTTGCCGCGCCGGCTGCGATTCCGAAACGCACAGCGTCGGCGAGTGCGTCACCACGTTCGAGTGCGAGAGCGAGAGCACCGCTCATCGCGTCGCCGCTGCCGACGGCATTGACGACATCGACACGCGGAGGATCGAAGACTTGCCGTTTCTGCATATCCTCGAGCAGGAGAACAGCTCCGGCACCGTCGGTGACGACGATGCTGCCCGCTCCCATATCCTGAAGGCGCAGGGCTGCGTCCACGGTCTGTTTGCCGTGCGTATCTGCTTCACCTTCTCCTCGGTGATCGGTTGGAAAATCCCCTCCTATAGCTCCATCGAGAACTTCAATCGAGTGCAACAGCTCTTCCCGATTGATTTTCACGACATCCGGTTGTGCGGAAAGCGTCGCAATCAGCGGCCGTCTCTGCGCATCGATCACGACACGCGCACCGTGGCGCTTCGCCCGTGATGCAATTTCTGCATAAAAATCCTCCGACAGACCCGGAGGAAGGGAGCCTGTGAGCAGTACGACTCCTCCTCGTGCACAGGCCCGAAGCGCCCGTGCGGAAAATGCAACGACTTCATCCGCGTCCATGGGAAAAGCTTCCTGCACGAATTCCGTCGTGCGCCCGCCATCCTCGACAATGGTGATGCAGCTGCGCGTCCGCCGACGCGTCTCGGTAAGTTCGAGGGTGATGCCGGTCGACGAAAGCTGTTCCTCCAGCAGCAGACGCATCTCCGGACCTGCCGGTGCAATGAGCCGAACCGTTCCCCCGAGTGCAGCCGCCGTCCGCGCGGCATTGACGCCTTTCCCCGACGCATGCCTGATGACCTCCCTGGCGCGGTGCACCGCGCCCGGTTCCAGCTGTCGGACCGGGTAGATGCGTTTATCGTCAAGGGATGGGGAAATAATGATCATCAGGTTCAGCGATGCGGTCTGTCTGAGTTGTTCACATGCACGGTGTACGAAATGACAAAATGGCAAGATGACAAGATAGCAAAATCAGACGCTCAATCACTTTTCATCTTGCCATCTTGCCATC
>JAFGKR010000078.1 GCA_016928515.1 Bacteroidota bacterium
ACCCCGTGCAGCCGGAGCCACGGAAGTAATTCATCCTGCATCGAGCGATCGATGAGGATAATCTCGGTGCCTGTACCCGATTCGAGGGAGCTGCGTGAGGCCACCAGCATTTCGCGCGCGAACATGGATTGCCCGACTTCCAGACCTGCGGAGAACGCGGGAGAGAAATCATAGCGGATTCCCCCGATGTATAACCCGCGAAACATATCCCGTACCTGGGCGCCGCTACCGCGCATTTCCTGCCGGGCGGCACCGGTTTCGATATACGCGTACAGCCTGCCGTCGAGAATGTCCGGCAGAAGCGAAGAATGCGGGTGCTGTCGGATCGTATGTGCGTCATTCCCTGTCGCATCAAACACCGGAATATGTCGCAGTGGAAGAGCGAATTCCGTCCCTGTATTCATATCCATGAGCGCTGCTTCGTCACCGCTCCATTGTGCGGGAGAAGGATATGCGGTGAGATCGGCAACGGCATCGCCTGAGAGAGCTTTTTCACCGGAGTGCTGACCGGTCGCGAACCCCGTTGCACTGCTTGCGGAAGATCGCGTGCGCATGGTTCGATCAGCTGGGGATGTCCATTCGGCGTCCGGCAGTGTACGAATTCCTGATCTGTCTGTCGCAGCGGATTGCATCTGTGATTCCCGCAGTGACGCGTTATCCGCCTGCAGATCTTCAGCGGGAGTTACCGGGGTTGTTGTTCCGGATGCCACAGCCTGTATTGCGCTGGTCGTAGCATTATCAGCATCGGACGGGATATGGTCTGCAGAAGAGAAAGGATCGGTGAGCAGGATACTGCCCACGGTTGCCACGAAGATCCCTCCCGCGAGCATGGATACGAGTCGCCGGGAGAAAAAGGAGGTGATGCCGTTCCCGGCCGGGAGAGTAGCGGGCGGAGCAGCGTCGGGAACGACTTCCTTCAGGGCAGGGAGACGCGCGGCCAGTGCCCGCTGTGTCCTGAGCGGGACGGAGATGGGGACCGAGCGGTCCTTCAGCATGGTATTGAGTTTTCTGTAGTCCTCAAGGAGGGCACGCTTTTTCGGATCGCGCGCCACTTCCCGGAGGAAGGCATGCTCTTCCCTCCGGTCAAGCAACCCGTCGAGATAGGCAAGCACGGTGTGTTCAAATGCGTTGTTCATTCTGATCCTCCTGCCGGTGTGTCATCGAACCGGTCAGCGAGCATGGTACGCAGAGACTGTTTGGCTCGCCAGAGGCGCTGGCGGATGATCCCGACATTCGTCGCGGTTGCTTCAGCGATTTCCGCGTACGAGAGCCCCTCGAACTCGCGAAGGATGACGGCTTCGCGCTGGTTGTCCGGGAGCTCGGAGATGGCGAGGTCCAAAGCTTTGTACATGTCATTGCGCTCGAGTGCCACGTCAGGCGGCAGCTGGTCTTCGTCCTCGTGGTCTTCCTGCTGTTCGTCCAGACGGGTCTGGCGGCGCTGACGTTTCAAAATATTCAGACAATTATTGCGTGCGATCGTGTACATCCAGGAACGGACCGAGGCACAGTCGCGTAGCGTGTGCGCATTGTCGTGGACTTTTATGAATGTTTCCTGGAACATATCCGATGCGAGATCTTCATCGCCGTGAACAAAATTGAGAATGAACCGGTAGATCTCCAGATGTCTGCGCTTGTACAGTTCCGCAAACGCCTTTTCGTTTCCGTTGGTGAACGCGGTGAGAAGTGCACCATCGTCCATTGTGCTCAGATCCGTCGTATGTTTCACCGCATCCGTTCTGTCCCACGTTGCCTTCCGCGTCGATTCAGCTATCGGGACAGAGTCCACAGGAAGTACCGCTTGTCTCAAAAGCGTTCCAGGTTGATGATACAAAAACAGTGGGAGGACGGGCGGTCTGCCCGTCCTCCTGTGATTTCCTCTATGGCAGAAGGACGAGCTTCCGTACCGCCTGGACGATCTGTCCGTCGGTGGTGACTCCGGATGCTCGCACGTAATAGGTCCCGGCATCGGCACGGAGTCCGGCGTTCGTGATGCCGTTCCACAGAATATCACGGGCTGTCATGCTTCGGAATTCCGCGACGACGCGACCGAGCATATCGAGAACCTGCACCTGTCCCGTTTCCAGCGGAGCGCTGAGTGTGATATGAACGGGACCGGCTGAGGGATTCGGCGAAACTCCGATGGAGAACTGTTCCGCCGCGATGGGCAGTTCGTCGATGCCGGTGATGCTGGTACCGGTCAGGAGATCGTAACGGGAGTGCAAATGTTCGTGGGAGCCGTGCATGATGAGCGCGTCCGAATTGCGCTGATGAGATAATATCTTGGTACGCAGGGAAACGTCGAGGGTTTCACCGGGATAGAGCGTGCGGGGAAGAATCAGCTCATCGACGAATTCCACCCGCTGGATCGAAGCAAGTTCGCAACCGGAAATGGTGACCGGAACCTGCAGGTTGTTCTCGAATCGGAGTGTCTGTGTCGAATGGATATCCATCTTCGACAGATCGATCTGTGGGATACGCCCGTCTTTGGGGAACAACGCTATGGTGCTGCTGCTCGGAGCCGGTTGGACCGGAATGCCGATCATTGTCAGATAGAAACGCGCCGGAGCGGGAATCCCGCCGCCGTTGGATTCGAAACGAAGCGTCGCAACGTCTTCGCCACCCAGCGTGCTGCTCTGCGAAGTCGGTGCATACCGTACCGAGATGGTTGTCTTCCCGCTGCCGGGGATGGAGGGATCGTGCGGTGGAATCGTGATGGGAAGGGGTGTCAGCAGGCTGAAAATTCCCGAGCTGTTGCCGTCGTGCCAGACGGCATTTTCGAGAGTGATCGACTTCGTCCCGATATTGAACAGTTCGATGTCCGCATCCGCGCTGCCGTCGATCGGAGCGGAGATCGTATTCACGTACCATCCTACGATGACGCAGGAATCGATCCACGGAGGAAGGATCCCCGTCGTCGCACGGCCGGTGAGGTCAACGCTCGCCGTCTGCGTCGTAGGTGATGAAGCCGGATTGTCGAAGGTGAACGTCAGCACCTCGGTCAGCACCTGGTTCACCACCGAGGGCTTGAAGCAAACGGGAATCGTTTCCGTATGTCCGGCCGCAATGGTGAAACCGGAGGCATCAGGGAGTGAGAAATCAGTCGAGAATCCGCTGAGCTGAATATTGGAAATTGCGATCGGTGCTGCGGTCGTGTTCTCCAGCAGAACGTCCAGGCAGAGCTGAGATGCAGTATCCACCATGCCGAAATCGAGTTCATTCATCACGAGCAGGCCGTCGTAGTCGCTCCTGAGCGAAGTGAATCCGGCGAGGAAGATGTGATCGACCTGCAGCCCGCCGTCGATCACCAGCATGCCGCTTCCCTGACCGCCGAACCTGTTCTCGAAAGTGACCTGCACCGTCGCGGAAGCTGCGGAATCGAGAGTGACGGTGTTCGTGCTGATGCTGAAGCTGCTGTCGCTAAAGAGCGTAAGCTGCAGCGTAATCGGTCCGTCACTGATGTTCGTGATGGTCATATCCTTTGTGACACTCGCACCTTTCGAGGCTTCGAAGGGGAAGAAGACGTCCTTGCCCTTATACTGGAGCGTGAACAGAGGACCGCCTGTGTGCGAGTCGCCTACATGAACAGTGATGTAAGCGGAATCCGTCTCAGCACCGTCGCTGATCTGCAGCATGGCGGAGTAGACGCCCTTGGCGGCACCGGCGAAATCCACATCCAGAATCACCTTGTCATGGCCTGGCAGGGTGACGGGATTGCTGCCGCTGTAAGAGAATTTCGGGTCTCCCGAGAGGGATATCGACAGGTTGCGTGACGTACTGCTGAAACTCTGCACAAGGATTTGGGTGCGCAAGGACTCCTGTTCCTGCACCTGGTAGTCCATGTGCTCCGGAAACAGTGCAAAATTTCCGGGACCGGGTGTCACGTTCACCTTCAGCTGCAGCGAATCGGTGTCGACACCATCGGTAACGGTGAGGAGAGTGCTGTAGACACCTGTCACATTGCTCAGGAAGCTGATCATGATGTCCTCTCCCTGGTCGACGGTGATCTGACTGTTCGCAGGATCGAGGGTGAATTCCGGATCTCCGGTTAGGGCGACATTGAGCGTCACCGGTGTGCCGGAAGTATTCTGGAGGAAAATCGGGATAGGCGTCTGCTCGCCTGCACGGGCTTCGAACTCGTCCTGGAAAGGAACGATCCATTCGTACGGCCGATTCATTGCGTAGACACTCATGAAGGAGTACCCCGTGTAGGTACCGTCACTCACTTCGAGTTTTGCTCCGAACGACCCTTCGACCGCGCAGAGAAAGTCAACGAAAACGGTTTCCGCGCCGTTTGCGGCGAGCGATATCGTCTGATTTCCGTTGTAGGAAAATTCGCTGTCGCCACTGACCGATACCGTAACAGTGAATGCATTGCCTGTGAGATTCCGGATGGTGACGGGAATTTGCGTCGGGACGCCGATATCCGTCATGATATCGTGGTACGGGGGCAGAAGCAGGAAGGGCCCCGGCGGAGGATTCACAACCGCAGTCAATCTCAGCGTATCGGAAAGCGTTCCATCGGTGACGGTAAGCAAGGTTGTGTAGGTCCCTTGCGCCAGGCTGGAGAAAGTCACCACGGCGACATCCATCATTCCGGGATTCAGTGTGATGATATGTGACAGGGAATCAACGGAGAACTCGGGATCTCCGCTGACGGTCGTTGTGAGAATGACGTGATTCATTCCCCTGTTCTCGAGGAAAACCGGGATGTGTACCGGCATGCCCGCTTCGGTTTCCACGCTATCGACGACGGGAAAAATGTATTGGTAGGGATTGCCTGCCTGTGCGTTTGCCTGCAACAACCCACACAACAGGATACAGGCGAGAAAGACAGAACTTCGTGCGATCATGACATCACCTCTATTGGCATAAACAATTTCGCAATGGCCATTGCATATCTTCCGCTAAGACAGGCGGAGACAATAAAAATCACGCCGGAGGCGTGATGACAGGAGAAGAAATTCTGCCGGATTCAGATCAGCAGCTGGAACCCTACGAGTAGCTGCACGTCGTATTCGTTCATGTCGACGTCGCGGTCGGGCAGAGTGGGGATCTCATAGATGCCGTCACGCCAGGCGCGCATGTAACGGACGCTGGCGTCGAACACGACGTAGCGGGTGAGGAAATACCCCACGCCGACACCTGCATGGAGGGCAAAACCGCGGGCATCAGTGGAGGTCGGGAAAGAACCGCTGTTCACGTCCGACTCTTCGAGTTCATCCAAAGAATGCGAGTATCCGAAGGAAAGCTCCGGGTACAGGAACCAGCGGACATTCATGGGCTGATACCAGCGGAGCAGGGGGCCGATGAACAACCGCCGTTCGAACGACTCCAGCCGTGCGCCGGAGGGATTGGGATCGGGACGTGCCTCGCTGCTCGTCTGTTCCCATCCCAGTTCGATCCCGACCAGCAGATTGCGTGTGAAGAAGTAGCCATCGCGTGTCGCCAGCCGGAAGGTCTCGCGATCGACATTCGAGCCGAAGGTCCCGCTTCCGGAATACTGGGCGATATTCGTCTCGGAACTCCCGGTGGAATAAAATCCGCTGAGGCTGTATGCCATGCGGTAATTACGCATCATCCGCTGCGCCGGAACGACAGTCGTGAAACAGACGAAAAGCAGGGTGAGGAACGCGAGCAGTCGCATATATCCTCCGGGATTGTGACAGTATGAAGGCAGTCTGGCTTTTGGCAACGGTCGGTTGCAGAATGAACATCAAGGTAGTGATGGGCGGAATGATCTGCAACCGGTGACGGAATGTGCCCTGGAACGCGGTAAGGTTGTGCTACAGGACGGGATCGACCGCCCCCCGGATGCACCGGAGGCGGCCCAGGGTGAAGACAGACGAAACGGTCATGCTTCGTCCGTTTGAGGCGCATTAGCATGACCGTTTCGTGGTCTCACCTCCAGTTTCGCATCGCGGGAGAGATCCCGACGTCACTTCTTCCGCTTGATGCTGCAGCCAATTGCTTTTGTCATGTCGGGATGAGGAGTGTTTCCGGCGAGTAGGGCGTCCACTGCCCGCGCGACGTAGGGTTCGTCCGCATCCTCCGGATCGCTGTGATTGTTGTCGATGGCTCCGATGTAGCGTACGAGGTAGTCCCCGCCGTTCTTCTCGAGCAGAAAGACATGCGGCGTGCGTGTCGCGCCGTACTGCGGATAGATCGTTTGTTCTTCATCGAGCAGGTACGGGAAGGTGAATCCTTTTTCCTTCGCCCGTTCCTGCATTTTTTCGAAACTGTCTTCGGGCTGCACCTTGGGATCGTTGGGATTGATCGCAATAACCGGGAATCCCTTCGGACGGTACTTTTTGTCGAGCGCTATAATCCTATCCTCATAGGCGACAGAATACGGACAGTGATTGCAAGTGAAGATGACGATGAAACCCTTTGCGCCGGGATAGTCTGCCAGGGACACCATGGAGCCGTCGACATTCTTCAGTCGGAAGTCCGTGGCTTTGTCGCCGACTCCGTAGCCGTTTGCCGGGAGGGTATGAGGGAACGCTGCCAGAAGCAGCAGCGCAAGAACAGGGAGCATATTTCGTTTCATGGGTATTCTTCCATCATTGATTCAACGAGTGTGTGGAGTTCTTCGCGGGTGAAGGTCTGTTCGCGGAATTCCCTCCTCGTTCCGTGCAGAAGCAGGGTGGCAGGAATGGCACCACTCCAGGAAGGATCGACTGCGTCAATCCAGCTGTCAGCGTCCGGGTCATCGAGCACAACGACTGTCGCCTGCAGGTCGCGTTCCCGCAGGAAAGGGAGCAGCCGTTTCTCCAGTTGCTTTCGAAAATCCAGGCTGATCAGTATCACCTGTACCGGCTGTTCACGCTGCTCCCGGGCCAGTTCATCGAAATACGGCAGTTCTTCCACGCATGGAGCGCACCATGTCGCCCAGAAATTGATGACACGCAGCGTGTCGGTTTCGTGGGTGAACAATGGGTGCAACTGCTCAAATCCTTCATAGATGGGGACGCGGATACCATCCTGCGCGAGCAGACGCGTCGGTTCGGGTAGGGACTGTGCCCCAACCGGAACTCGGGGAAGAGTGAAAAACATAAAGAGAAGGATAATCGGGGAAATCCGCACCGTCATTCCTGAATGATTAAGAGAAATGGCATCAGAAATAACATGGAATGGGCTGATTCTGTTCCTGACCGGTTTGGGAGGTGGAGGTGGGATCCGGAAGCATGCTGTTCAGGGATGGACTCGCCTTTAAGAGGAAGCGTCGGCGCAGGGGAATCGTC
>JAFGKR010000361.1 GCA_016928515.1 Bacteroidota bacterium
ATCGGTCGGACCGGATGTCCGGTTCAATGCGAACTCCGCCGGCTGGAACCTCATCGGTATCGCGGGGCCTACCAGCGGTTGGACCCCGACCGACCTTGTCGGTACAGCTTCAGATCCGATGAACGCAGCACTCGATGAACTGCGGCTCAACGGCGGCGTCACGAAGTCGCACGCGTTGCTCGTCTGTTCGCGCGCCATTGACGCGGCGGATCCGACGGGCACCGCTGCGATGACCGATCAGCGGGGCGTCGGGCGAAATATCAACGGAAACAACGACAATGTGGCACTTCCGGATATCGGCGCGTATGAGCGCACAACGTCGCTCGACAATACACCGCCGACCATCAATCCGCATCCAGCATTGCGTGTGTTCCTCGATGCCACCGGCAACGCAACGATCGCGAAGGATGATGTTTTACTGAGTGCCTTCGACAACTGCGACATCCTCAATACCACGGTAAGCAAGACATCCTTCTCCTGCGCGGATGTGGGTACCGTGACGCTGACACTCACTGCAACGGACCGCAGTTTCAACGTCCGCACCGTGAACGTGGACGTGGAGGTCATCGATGATACGCCACCTGCACTGACGCCGCCGGCAAATCTCGCGGTAGACGCCTCGTCGGTGAATTGTGGCATCACGCTCACCAGCGCACAGCTCGGGTCGCCGACGACCTCCGACGCCTGCGGTAGTGTGACCGTCACGAACAACGCACCCGGATCGCTCTTCTTTCCCGTCGGTCAGACGCTCCTGACATGGTTTGCGACCGACGTGAACGGCAATATCTCCACCGCGATGCAGACCGTAACGGTGAACGATAATTCCAATCCCGTGGTGATCGCTCCGGCGGACATTACGATCAACACAGGAGCCGACCAGTGCGCGGTTCCTCTCACGGACGTCTCGCTCGGTTCGCCGACAGTGACGGACAACTGTACCACCACAATCGATCATGACGCACCGGCGTCCTTCCCAATCGGGACGACAACCGTGACCTGGACCGCGACGGATGCCTCCGGCAACAGCGGAAGCGCTTCACAATCCGTCACCGTCATCGATGCGACGCCGCCGGTTCTTTTCGCGCCACAGGATCTTGTCCTCGCGGCCGAAATAAACAGCTGTTCCCGCGACGGTGCGACGATCGATCTCGGAACACCGACGTTTTCCGACAACTGCACGGGTGTCACGGTGAGTAACGACAAGCCGGCGAATTTCCCGATCGGAGAGACGATCGTCACCTGGACGGCGCTGGATAATGTCGGAAACAGCACGACCGTGCAGCAGAAAGTGACGGTATTCGACAGCAATCCGCCGTCCGTTGTCGCACCGCCGAATATCGAGGTGGAAGTGGACCAGGGCACCTGTGCATGGACGGTGGATCCCAATGTGCTCGGGACCGCTACCAGCAACGATAACTGCAGCGTACCCTCGGTTGCGAACAGTGCCGGGACATCCCTCAGTGCGGGAACGCATCGCGTCATCTGGACCGCCATCGACGCCAATGGCAATCGTGCCACCGACGTGCAGATCGTTACCGTCGTCGGGGAGCCTCCGACGATAGAGTGCCCGACACCCCTTCCGCAATATTCTACCGATGCCGGGCGTGCGGGGGCCGTCGTGACCTACGGTTTGCCGACGGTTTCGAGCGGTTGCTCGGATGTCGAGATCATCCGCACAGGTGGACTCGGCAGCGGGGATTTCTTCCCTGTCGGCACGACTACGGTGACGTACATGGCCATCGATGCGAGCAATCAGATCGACATCTGTGAGTTCGATGTGATAGTTGTCGACAACGAGCCGCCGCAGATTTCCGTCCATATCGCTCCTGTCTACCTCTGGCCCGCGAACAACCAGATGGAGGAAGTAAAGGTTACGGTCGATCTGTGGGATAATGTACCCGGGACGACGGCGAAGCTCACTAAAATCGAGAGCAATCAGAACATCAATGGCGACGTCCTGGACGCTTCGATCGGTGATTTCGATCTGTTTTTCAATCTGCGCGCCAAGAACGTGCAGGGGCCGCGGACCTACACCATCACCTATGAAGCCACGGATGCGGCAGGGAACAAGACCTCCGCTTCTGCTGATGTGACCGTACCCACGCAGAAACCGAAGGATTTCGAGTCCGAGGACCTTCCGGTGCCGGCGAGCGTCACATTGGCGCAGAACTACCCGAATCCCTTCAATCCATCGACGCTCATTTCCTTCGGGACACCGGAGGAGCAGCATCTCGAGCTGCGCGTCTACAATGCGATGGGTATGCCGGTCCGCACCCTGGTCAACACGGTGCTCGATGCCGGTCAGTATACGGTGGAATGGGACGGCCGGGACGACAACGGGCAACCGTTGTCCAGCGGAGTCTACCTCTACATGCTGCGCTCCGGCTCCGCACACGTGGAACGGAAAATGATACTCGCACGCTGATGAGTATATGAGGCATCCCCCGGCCGTGATCTCGTTCCGGCCGGGGGATTTTTTTGTTTGCATTCGTGAGGGGAGGAGTGAAATATTGATCTATGATTACGATCTGCATCGCAACGGCGGTTTCCCTGATTCGCGAAGGATTGCTCCACACCCTGACAGAGGAGCGTGGTGTGCTCGCAGTTGCGACGGCGCTGCATGGCGACGACGTGCTGCGAAGTTGTGGGGCAGGACATCCCGACGTGCTTGTGCTCGACAGCGCGTTGCCGGGTCCGGCAACGGCGGAACTGCTCCGGCGTCTGCATCAGCGCGGCACTGACGCGGGGATCATTCTCTTCGGAAATTTTACCGTCGATACCGTTCTGCCGGCACACCGCTTGCATACGGCCGGGCTTCTGTCCTGGGCGGATGCTTCCGAGGACTTCGTTCGTGCTGTTCATGCCGCAGCTGCCGGGGAATCGTACGTTTCCACGCGCGTGACATCCCTTCTGACACATGCGGCAGCGGATCCGGCACCACCGACCTCCGAGGTCGACCATCTTCTCACACCGACCGAACTGCAGGTCTTTCGCGCACTCTCCCGCAATCAGACAAGCCAGGAAATCGCCCGCAGCATGTTCATCAGCTACCGCACAGTGCAGAAGCATCGCAGCAACATCACCCGTAAGTTGCATCTGGAAGGGAGTAACGCACTCCTGGCCTTCGCATTGCGCTATGAACACCGTCGCCCCTGAATACGTACATGTGCGTATGGTAATCGGATACGGCAACTCCTAAATTAGAAGCACTCATCGCAGAGGCAGGAATAAACACCGGGACGGTGCCCAGGTACCGGACCGATGGTGTGTGATACGGCTCACGCCGTGATTTTGGTATGATGGTGTTTTTCCATCACAGCAATCGAACGAGGTTGTATCACACCATGAAGACAAGATTTCTCATGCTGGTCCTTCTGGTCCCGCTGCTGGCTTGGTCGCTGCCTGCGCAGCGCATCGATCCGGCAATTGTCGGGGGAGCCGGCGGATTCACGCAATCGGTATCCGGCAGCGTGTCGTGGACCGTTGGACAGACTGCTGTCCAGACATGGACCACCCATGCCGGGACTCTCAGCGAAGGATTCCAGCAGGCCTATCTTACGGTCATCCCGATCCGGGAACGCAGTGTTCCTCTTTCCCTCAGTCTCTATCCCAATCCCGCCCGGCACTCCGTCCTCGTCACACTCAATGGCGCGGAGGAGGATCTCTCGCTCGTGCTGTTCAATCTGCTCGGCGAGCCGGTACTTCGGCAGGAATTACGCAGCGGAGATCGCATGACGCGGTTGCCGTTCGATGCCCTGCCGAGCGGACTCTACATGCTCGCGGCCTTTTCCGGCAGTGGCGAGCGGTTGGCCCTCTACAAAATTGTCAAAGCAAACTAATCATCACACAGAGTACACGACATGATGAGAACGATATTCACGATACTGCTGCTGCTTCCGCTCTTGCTGACGAGCGCAGCCGCGCAGACGCCGCTGCTCATGAATTACCAGGGCGTGGCGCGAGACGCCGATGGAGCCGTGCTGCAACATCAAGCGATCGGACTTCGGATCAGCATTCTTCTCGACAGTCCGAACGGGCAAACCGTCTATTCGGAACGGCACACTGTCGAAACCAACGATTTCGGCATGTTTACCCTGCGCATCGGTGACGGGGATCTCCGCCAGGGGGCGCTTGATGCGCTGCCGTGGGGAGAACACAGTTTCTGGCTACAGGTGGAAATGGATCAGAACGGTGGCACGGACTACGCCCTTCTCGGAGCGTCGGAATTGCTGTCCGTGCCGTATGCGTTTCACGCCCTTCGTGCAAACGAGGCGGATCGGCTGACGTCCAAAGATCCTGCCGGGACGCAGAACAGTTCCAGTTCGAACGGTTCGCCCTGGTCCACCTACGGCAACGAAAACACGAACGCATCACAGGATTTCGTGGGGACGGCGGACCGTGTCGACCTTGTGTTCCGCACCGACAACATCGAGCGCATGCGGCTCACAGCGTACGGCAAACTCGGTATCGGTACGGCGGATCCAGCCAGCACATTTGACGTCAAGGGCAACGCGAGCATCGGTTCCGGGTATGCGGGCGCGATCGAAGCACCTGCAAACGGCATGATCGTCGAAGGCAATGTCGGCATCGGGGAACCCTATCCTTCAGCGACACTGGAAGTCGGCGGTGAACTCGTTGTCGGCGAACATTTTACCGGCTACAACATCCCGCCTCTCAACGGGGCCCTGTTTGAGGGGCGCGTCGGTATCGGAACACCCGGTCCTGGCAGTATGCTCAGTGTCAAGGGCGGGCTGTCCGTCGGAAACAGTTTCTCGGAAAACGCTGCTCCCGACAACGGCGGAGCGTTCGAGGGCAAACTTGGCATCGGAACCACCATTCCGAAGAGTTGGCTCGGTGTGGCCGGGAACGCAGCCATCGGTTCTGAGTACGCTCGTGCGTTCGACGCGCCGACGAACGGTCTGATCGTTCAGGGTGATGTCGGCTTCGGCACGGAGTCCCCGCTCAGCCGTCTCGGCGTTGCCGGAAACGTCAGCATCGGCTCCACGTATGCGAGCACGTATCCCGCGCCGGAAGACGGATTGATGGTCGAAGGCCCGCTCTGGTCGGGTGTCTATGAATCCGACTATGCATTTCACGTACTCGGCGACAGCTATCTCGACGGTACCGCAGAGATCACGGGGAATACCAAGATCGGCGGCACGCTGGACGTCGATGGTGTCACAACCATTCATGACCTGACGGATGTTCCCGTCATTACGGGATTGCGAAATGCCAGCATCGCGAACTTCCTCGGCAGCTTCCGCACCAAGGGCGGCGCCGGAGTGGAGAAGAATCTCAATGTCGGCGAAGATCTCGGCGTCAGACGGGATGCGTACGTCGGTCGCGACCTCGACGTGGGCGGAACGGCAAGTTTCAAGAACCTGGTCGTGGAAAACTACGCCGATATCGGAAGCAATCCGGATCCGGTGGTAGACCCCGATCTCAATCCGACGCCGTTGGCGCCGGTGACGCTCATCAACAAGGGCGAAACCGTTCTGGAAAAAAAGGTGGCTGTAACGGATGCGACCGGCTCGTCCGCACCGAACAACGGGGCTCTCGTTGTCGCCGGCGGTGTTGGCGTCGGACAGAATCTCAATGTCGACGGAAAGGTCGTGATCGACTACTCCACCGACGCCGCAACCAGCACGAGCGACAAGGCCGGACATCCCCTCTATCTCAAGGGGAAAAATCAGGGCATGGCCATCGAGCTGAATGTTGCCTCCAACAACAACAACCAGTACATCGGATTCTGGGACAACGGCGGAAAGAAAGGCAGCATTCAGGCGGAGACGCAGGCCGAGCGCGTGTTGACCTTCGAGTACTTCCTGATGACGCTTCAGCACGTCTTTGACGTGACCGACGCAGCCGTCGAACTGATCTCCGAAGTGACGGACTTTCGCGTAGGTGTCGGCCTCGGTGCGGTGACGGTGACACCGGGTGTCGCGAAGATCGCCTATGCCACGGCCAAGATCATCCTTCTCGCCGCACAGGTGGCGCTCGAACAGTCGGAATACATCGGTGATTGGGGCGTGGCCTACAATTCCGGCAATGCCGACTACGCCGAGTGGCTGGAGCGCGCCGACCACTCCGAGACATTTGCCTTCGGTGATGTCGTCGGTGTGCGCGGCGGGAAGATCAGCAAGCGCATCGGAGACGGAGACATGGTGATGGTCATTTCCAAGTCGCCGATCGTCCTCGGCAATACTCCACCGGATGGGCAGGAGCAGTTCTACGAGATGTGCGCCTTCCTCGGGCAGGTGCCCGTCAAGGTCGTCGGTCCGGTAGCTGTCGGCGACTACATCATTCCGTCCGGGCAGAACAACGGTGTCGGTATCGCAGTCGATCCTTCAGATCTCACTGCGGAGCAGGCCTCACGCGTCATCGGTGTTGCCTGGAGCAGTGTCGAAGCGGGCCGTCCCGGATATGCGAATACCGCCGTCGGCATGCCGATCCAGGCGGGTGTCGATGTTCTGCAGCGGCAGTCGAAAACCATTTCCTCACTGCAAACCCGGGTGGACGCGATGGAGACCGTTCTGCGCGAACTCATTCCGGACTTCGATGCACGTCTCGCGCGTCTGGGACTGGAATCGGGTGATGAAGCATCCGTGGATGCAGCAGCACCGGCACCCGGCGGCGGAGACGACGGGAAAACCACGACTCCCGTGCCGATCGCCCCTGTTCCCGGACAGGGCGAGCCAAATCCCGATCTCCTGACCGAAGAGGTGTTCACACAGGCCATCGGCATTGCGCGCGACAACCTCCGCGGTCTCGGATACACGGCCGAGGACGTTCCACTCATCCAGAAGCTGGAGAACGAACCATCCTTCCGCTCCGCCTATCTCGCGGCGTTGAAGGGCATGATTCGCAAGGGCGGCGACAGGACGGAACTCGACCGGCTGATGGAAAATGTGAAGTAATCCCATGCTCACCATCGGTTGCGCAGGTTCTCCTGTTCCTGCCACCCATTACGAGCAGCGAGGACGGGAATTGTGCCCGTCCTCGCTGTTCTGTTTTCCTGTTTCCGCCTGGCTTGCTCACTCGGTCCGCATACCACTGTCCATGCGTACCGTGACTGACAGTTCCGCCCTGCGTCTGATTTACCTGATAACCGGGAACGTCGTTGCGGCACTTCCTTGCGTCGATTGCAGTTGCAGAACGTAGATACCCGGTGCGAGCGTCGGAAGGGAAGCCCTGAACTGCTGGCTTCCGGGAGCGGTCGCATCATGGGTACCGCCGGTGCGGACCCGCCCGAGAAGGTCAGCAACAGTCCACTGCACCGACGTCGCGGAGGGAATGAAACATCTGACGGTGATCATATCTCCTGCATCTGCTTGACTGCAACGCAGCGGCTGTGGATAGAGTGCATCGATGGAAACAGCGGAAGCGACCGGTGACAGTCCCTCCGCCTTCAGCACCGGATTCCGCAGGCGGAAGATACCGCTCTGCTTCGTGGTCACGAGCAGGCGGAACTGATCATCGAAGGTGATCGCCTGGATATCGGGTTCCGGAACCGGAGGCGGGGGAATGTTGAGCGGGGACCAGTGCGCGCCGCCGTCGCGTGATGTGAACATCCACAGCGACTGCGGCGATCCGGCGTTCGGACGGTATTCGTAGATATTCCCGAGCCGGTCGGGAATCACCGTCCCGATGTTATCCGGCAGTGATGCTGTCTGAACGAGATCCCATGTTTCCCCCTGATCCTTCGAGCGGAAAATGTCGAACCACGAAACGGCGATCAGCGTCCCGTCGGGCAGTTCGAAAATACGTTTCACCCAGACTTCCCCGGTCCCGTCCATTTCGACGGGTGTCCAGTCGGCACCCCTGTTCGTGCTGCGGAAGATGCCCTTGATGCCGACGGCGGCGAGCGCGATGTCGTCATGCGGCGCGCGCATGGTGCGGATTTCGAAAAGGCGCAGGCCGGTGGAATCCCGCGGCAGTGTCCCACGGCGTTCCCATGTCATCCCGCGGTCACCGCTGGCGTAGACGTCGGTATAGTCTTCCACCGCGAGGATTTCCGCGGGATCGTCGCTCATGAACAGGGAATAGTATCGTTTGAAGGGAGCTGCGTGCCTCTGTTTCCAGGTGATCCCGTCGTCGGAAGACGACCACAGTCCGCTGTTGCCTCGTTCGGTTGTTCCGACGAAAAACATGCTGCCGTCGGAGAAGGGATAGATCTGACCGGAGAGGAAGCGCCCGCTGTCGCTCCGCGCGACGAACCAGTTCGTACCTCTGTCGGTAGAGATGCGCGGGGTGCAGATCAATCGGTAATCGGGAATATCATCCATCGTGAGATGCCAGTCGGGGATGAATATCCCGCTCGTTCGCTCCTCCCAGGTCGCGGTACCGTCCGTGCTGAGAAGCAGCGAATAGCGATCCGCCAGGAGCAGTGTCTGCGTGTCGAGGGCGTACGCGGCGCTGACGTACGGGAC
>JAFGKR010000079.1 GCA_016928515.1 Bacteroidota bacterium
AGCTGGTGAGAACGGAATGATACGTATCGCGATCCGGAAGTATCATCGTGACATAGACCTTCATCGATGCGAGCTGTTTCGCGAGATCCGCGCTGAGGCTGCCCTTCTCGGAGACGGCCGGATCCATTGTGCTCTGGATGATGCCGAGCGCCAGGTTCTCCGACATCAGTTCGAGCTGCCCCTTGATGGACTCAATCTCGTCCTGCACGATATCCCAGGGCATTGAACCCAGGCGGTCCTGCAGGGCATGGGAGAGGGCCTCCTGCCACTGCAATTCCTGCCCGTTGTCCATGGCCTGTCTCGCCGCGAGCAAACTTCTCAATAGCAGGTTCGCTGCTGCACGCGAGGCTTGTTTTTCCTCCAGTTCCCGAGCCAGGTCGATATGGCGACCGGCAGCGGAATAATCTTCCTCCAGCAGTGCGATCATCGCGAGCGTTCCGTGAATACTCTTTCGTGTCGCCCTGTCATCGATGACATAGTCTTCGAGCAGTCCCTTGATATCCAGCCTGAGACGTTTCATAAGATCGTCCATCGCTTCGGGGTTCTGAAACACCTCCGAAGCGCTGCCGGAGACATCGTAGGTGAAGCGCGGGATATCCGCTTCGGTGGTGATATGCGGTTTTCCCGCTTGAGATGCATCCTGCGCCATCCCCCGCATGGGCAGAAGAAAGAGCAGCAAAGAGAGCAGTGACATCAGCAGGGATTTCATAACGGGACCTCATCGTGCATGAGATGGAACATGTGAACGGCTGTGCCTGCCAGTCGGTCCGCGATACCATGGTCAGACGCGGACTCGGTGACCGGAATCCACCGGTTGTATTCTCAACCCTGAAACAGATGGGGATGATGTCGTTGCGATGATGACTTTTGAAGATTACATATTTCGAGGGAAAAAGTCAAGAATTTCGGGATACCAAATTCACGCCGGATTCACCGGTGTGAATCTCTCCCCACCCGGAAACATCGTGCCGGTCTGTAACAAAACCTGCACTGATGCTGTCAATCCACATGCGGCTTCGCTCCTTTCATTTCCGGCCGCTGTGCCGTAATTTATGCGCGATCTCCCGGACGCATGTCCATGTCATCCACGCTCACTCGCGACAGGTTTTCCGTGCTGCATCCCCTGAAGGGTTTCATCCCTGTATTGCTGTTCGCCTGTTTCCCGCTTCTCCTCCATGCACAGTCATTCGAATCCCCCACTGCGAGGGAGAAGATCCCGGTCATGGACCGTCCCGCTATCGGCATCGGGGGCGGATTCACATCCACCATGCTCGATGGTTCGTTCTCGCACCTCCCCGGAATCCCGAGCTGCTGCACCGGCTATGACGGGGGGGACGGCTCCGGTCCCGTCTTCGGACTCGCGAGCCGCTTCGTCATCGACGCCGCCTGGTCGCTGCATCTGGCACTGCGCTACGCGGATCTCTCCGGCACCATGACACAGCCGGAGGATATCGGTCCCGTGCTCACACCGCGCGGACCGGAGGAGGCCACGGTGGAACACAGACTGGAATCCACCACGGCCGTGCTGGACTTCCGCCCCACCATCGGCTTCCGTCCCATCCCCGGCATTGCGCTCACGCTGTTCACCGGACCACATCTCGCCTACCTCATGACCAACGATGTGTCGCAAACCGAACGACTGCTTCAGCCCACGGACGTGACTTTCGATAATCTGCAGCGGGAACGCAATCAGTTCGACGGCGAGATGCCAGAGGGATCATCGCTGTTTGCGGCCTTCTCCGCCGGTGTGCGGTATGGACAGCCGCTCGGCGGACAGTGGTCGCTGTGGCCGGAAGCCGCCATCCGTCTCGCGGCGACATCGCTCTCGGGCGGAGTGGACTGGATGCCGCATGGCGTGGAGGGGTCGCTGACACTGATGTACCACATTCCCGAACCGCCTCCGCCGCCACCACCACCCCCACCACCGCCACCCCCTGCCTTGGATGCGAACCTGCGTGTCCTTGCGAAAGCGGAGGACGGAACTTTCCGGGAAGATGCCCGCGTGATCGTCGAGCGTCTGACACGCAGCGAACTGTTCCCGCTCCTTCCGTACGTGTTCTTCCCTCAGGAAAATGCCGATCTGGATTCGACACGCATGGACCTGATTTCCCCCGCGGCAACGGCTCGCTTCGATGAGACGACTCTCCCCAACAATACACTCGCGATCTACACGGATCTGCTGAACATCGTCGGGAAGCGCCTGCTCGCACATCCCCGCGCGCGCCTGACGTTGACGGGCTGCAACAATGGAATGGACGGCGAGAAGAACAACCGCACACTGTCGCGCAAGCGCGCCGAAGCGGTGCGGGATTACCTCGTCCGCATCTGGGGTATCGATGAAGGACGCATACGCGTAACGCCGCGGAACCTTCCCGTCGAGGCTCCGAGTACGGAAATGCTCGAGGGCCGTCAGGAGGCACGCCGCGTGGAGATTTCCTCCGATACCTACGAGATCCTGGCACCGGTGCGCTGGCAATCCGTCGAGCAGAGCGTCTCGACGCCGACGGTGGCACTGCTACCGGAAATAACCAGTGAGGCAGGCGTCCGGCGCTGGTCTCTTCGCGTCTCGCAGGGCGATGCAACCTTCGCGAGCTTCGGCGGTGCGGATGCTCCGCCGGCGCAGTTGGACTGGGCACTCGATACGACCCGTTTACCGGAAGCCGGACGCAGCGTGGAAATGCTGCTGCAGGTCGAAGATAATGCCGGACAAAGCCGTACCGTGCGCGAAGCTCTGCCCTTCGAGACGGAAACCCGCACGACCGAAATCATCGAACAGCTCGGAAATCGGCGCATCGACCGCTTCAGTCTGATCCTCTTCGACTTCAAGAAGTCAGACATCGGTCCCGAAAACCGGCGCATTCTCGACATCGTGCGCGAGGCCATTACACCGCGCTCGCGCGTGACCATCTACGGTTTTGCCGATCGCACCGGCAGTCCCGAAATCAACCGCGAACTGGCGCTCGAACGCTGCACATCCGTGCGAAATGCGCTTTCCCGCAGCCTCGAGGGGATTCCCGTCCAGCTCGAAGCGATCGGCAGCGACCGCCTGCTCTTTGATAACGACCTGCCCGAAGGACGCAACTACTGCCGCACCGTGCAGATCGTCGTGGAAACCGGAATCGATTGATTTGTTGTACCGCATCCCGCAGCAGCGGAGGAACGCAGAGATGAAAGCTCATACACGATTCGCGATTATTCTGTCCCTGCTTGCCTTCGCCATACCGGCGCAGGCACAGTTGACATTCGACATCGTTTCAACCGACGGTTCCGGGTATCCGGAGATCGGCGTCACCTTCGAGGCAAAGGACGGGACGGGAAGATCCATCCTCGACTACAAACCGTCGGATTTCACCGTGGTGGAGAACGGCATCGTTCGTCCGGTGAAATCCATCGTCTGTCCCCCACCTATCACTCCCCCGGTCTCCCTCACGTTCGCTGTCGACGTCAGTTTCAGCATGTCCATCGACGGCAGGCTGCAGAAGTTGAAGGATGCATCGACGCAACTGGTGAATGATTTGAGTTATCCTCCCGCCGCGAGCGCGATCGTTGGCTTCGACGACGACACGCGCATCCTCCTTCCGTATACCAGCAACAAAGCAACCATCCTCAGCACCATTGCCGGATTGACGCACACGAGCGGCAGCACGGATCTTTCAGGTGCCTTTCTCGACGCGAATACCGGCGCCATCGATGTGACGAAGAATCGCAGCGGTGACAAGTACATCGTCTTCGTCACCGACGCCTTCGAAAACATCACCTCTGCACTGGAAAACCAGATCATCATCGCCGCACGTGCGGCGAATATCCGCGTGTACACTGTCGTCATCAGTCCCCTGACCACGAACATGTCTCTTCGCCGCATCGCACAGCAGACAGGAGGCAAGTGGTTCGAGAATGTCGCGACCTCCGAAGACGCAAAAGGTATTTTCCGTGAAATCGGAAACGACATCTTCGAGTATCCCCCCTGCACCCTGTACTACGATACCGATGGTTGTGACACCGACCGCGCGCTGACCGTGACGCTGCGGAAAATCGGCCGGACAGAGACGCGTACGTCGCGCGTGAGCATCGATCCGGATGACATTGTCTGGCTGCGCGTGAACACACTGCTCCTGGATTTCGGTGTCGTCGCGGGTACAAAAACGGAGAACCTCGTCATCCGCTGCACGGGTGGCAGTTATGAGGTGACGTCCATAACATCACCCGATGCCGCGTTCCGTATTCTGGATTACGGCGGGAGTGCTCCGCCCTTCACCTTCACTCCGGGTCAGTCACGGACGCTGCGCATTCAATATCGTCCGGTAAATACCGAGCGTGTCGTTGCCCGGCTGAATATCGTCAGCACAGCACCCTGCCAGCAGAACGTTTCGCTCTCCGGCGGCGTGTACGATCCCGCTCCCATGCGGCTGATCACACCCAACGGCGGCGAAAAGATGTTTTCGGGATCGCAGTTCCGCTGGACCTGGGAAGGCATCAGCGGCACACAGGCGGCCGAGCTGGAATACAGTACGAACAGCGGGAGCACGTGGACGTCGATTTCCGACAACGTGTACAATTTTGCCTATAACTGGCGGGTGCCGAACACACCGAGCGACGAATGTCTGGGTTTCGCGTTGACACGGGAGGAACGCATCGCCTCCGTCGATGAAGTATGGTCCGGCCTCCAGCCGGGGGCCGTGCGGGAAATCGCCGTGGCCGGATCGGGGACGTTGACCGCGGCAGCGCTGGACAACGGCCAGGTGAAGATCTTCTATCCGAAGGATGCGGCATTCGTCAGCCTGCTCCAGGCCCACAGCGGCAGCGTGAATACCGTGGATTTCTCTCCGGACATGAAGCGACTCGCATCCGGCGGCGCGGACGGCCGCGTGCGCATCTGGAATACAGGCGACGGAACGATGGTCAGGGAACTGACCGGCCATTCGGGCGCGGTTCATACCGTCCGATTTACGCCGGACGGAAACTATCTCGCAGTCGGCAGCGCGGGCAATGTCATTCTCTGGCAAGCGTGGGACTGGGGACGCGCATGGACGCACAACGGCGATACCAGCAGTGACGGTGCACTCGCGGTGCATCCGAAAGGTGCGTGGATCGCTTCCGCCTCCGGGAATGCCATTTCCATTCTCGACTTCAACGGCGGGAACCAGCTCCGCCAGCTGACCGGTCACGGCAATCGTGTCCGCAGTCTCGACGTCACGAATGACGGTCTTCTTCTCGTCAGCGGCTCCGACGATCGCAGCATCCGTGTCTGGAACGCATTGACCTGGTCGCAGGTCCGCGCGATGACGGGTCATACCGGCGGAGTGAATTCCGTCCGTGCATCCAATGCCGGTGGTCGAATTATCTCCGCCTCCGACGACAATTCCGTGCGCGTATGGGACGGCCGAGACGGCTCCCAGCTGCATCGCTTCGACGGACACAATGCGGCCGTCCACACCGCGGCGTTCGACCGGCGCACAAAGCTCGTGCTCAGCGGTGACGGCGACGGATCGGTGCGCGTCTGGGGGTATGTGCCGCCGCTCGCGGACAAGAGCGACAGCCTGTGGACCATCGTGACGACGGTCATCGATCTTCAGGGCGATCCGCCGCAATTCGACGACCTCCGCTGCCCGGATACCTGGAGCGACGGTGAAGCCGTGTTCGTCAATACGGGAAACCAGGACGTCACCGTCTCCGACGCCCGCATCACCGGTGCGGATGCGAACGCCTTTTCCTTCCTGGGCGGTTTCGCCATCCCTCCCGACATTCTCATGCGTCCCGAAGACACGCTGACCGTACCGATGCGCTTCTTCCCCAATCGCGTCGGGGATTTCAGCGCGGTGCTCGAACTGGAGACATCGCTGCCCGGATCACCGGTGGTGACGCTGCCGCTCGCGGGACACAAGGACACGGTACGCACGGTTTCCGTCCCCGATACGCTGGATGCCGGCGAGCTGTACACGTGCACGCTTCCCGCCTCCCTCCGGATGATTCTCTCGAATGAAGGCGGCGTCAATGTGGTGATCGATTCCGTGGACAGTGATCTCGGTGATGCCGTTTCCTTCCCGGCGGTATTCCCGCATACACTGCTGCCGGGACAGTCCGACACCGTCGAGGTTCTCGTGCATCCGACCGCGTTCGGTCTTTTCGAAGGATACGTGCGGATGGAAACCACCCCGTGCGGCTTCACCGAGGACGTACTCATCCGCGGCAATCTCGTACCGACGGCGCTCATCGCCGAGCCGAATCCCGTGCGCTTCGACTTCGCGGCGGTCGGTGACACGTCCTGGGCGCGGGTGGTGGTCCGCAATCCGCTTGAGACACCAATTGTGCTCGACAGTCTCGCCTTCCTCGTCAGCACACCGCCGTTCGCGGTGCTCGACAGTGCGGCCTGGCAGGACTCCCTCGCGCTTCCGGACACATTGCTGCCCGGAGATTCCATCGTCTTCCGTCTCGCCTATTTCCCGCAGAGCGAAGGGGATGCACAGGGGGCGCTCTTTTTCCATTCCAATCTCCCCTGCGAGGATTCCCTCCTCGTGATGCTGGAAGCATCGTCCCGGCGAAAACCCTTCATCACGACGAGCGCGACGGTGTTCACGGATCTGCTATGTCCCGACGAACCGGTCTCCACCGCGACTGCAACGCTGCGGAATACGGGCGGACTACCACTGGAGGTTTCCGCACTGACACTGGGAGGCGCGCATCCCGGGGAATTCCGTATCGTCTCGCCCTCTACTCCGCTGACCATCGATCCGGGCAAGGAGGAAATCATACAACTGGAATTCCAACCCCTGCCCGCGGGTTTTGGTACGCGGCGGCAGATGCTGTTGATCATCGAGAGTAATGCCGAAAACCTGTCCCGTATTGAAATTCCCTTCAATGCACAGAAGGATTCCGCATTCTTCACCATCTCTCCGGATGCCCACGGTTTCGGGGAAATGTACATCTGCGAATTCCCGATAACCGTGCGATATACACTGCGAAATCACGGCACGGTGGATATGGACATCGACACGGATACGACGCTCGCAGGCGCCGGATTCCGTTTCATCGACAGCTGGCCCATCACGCTTCCCGCGGGAGAGACCCGCGAGGTCGCTGTGGAGCTGTATCCCCCGGCAACCGGGAATTTCACGCTGAACTTCACGACAGATGGATCGCTGTGCGGTACGTCCGCATCAGCATCCGTCTCGTACTCCATGGCACCGCACACGGCGGATATCTCTCCGTTGTCGCTTGATTTCGGGACGCTGGGTTTCGGCGCGAGCGACACGCGCAGCGTGAACGTGCGCAATCCGCAGAACTCACCAATGCGTGTACGTATCATTTCGCCTGTAAATCCCAATCTCACGCTCATAACGCCGGCTTCCATCGACACGGTATTGCAGCCGGGCGAGGACATGGACATCGTCCTTCGTTTTGACGCTGCGACGGCCGGAGGGATGAGCGATCTGTTGCGTATCTTCACGACACAGGTATGCGATGATTCCGTCACCATACCTATCACGGGACGTGTTGACGCTGCTACGGCAGCACTCACGCTGGCCAGTCTCGAAGGAGAGATCGGCAGCCGCGTCGTCATTCCCATTCGTTTAACGAACGCGACGAATCTCTCGATCACCGGCACGCATTCGTTCACCGCGGATATCGTCTTCAACCGCTCCATGCTCTGGCCGGAAGGAATCACTTCGAGCACAGGTATCGCGACGTTCACCACGACTCCCGAGGGTGGAGACCTGCGTGTTCACGTGACCGTGGAGCAGTCGGCTTCCCCCGAGCCCGGTGTGATGGCGGAGCTGACCTGCCTGGTCATGCTCGGCAACAGCGAGACGACACCGCTGCGTTTTGAGAATTTCGCATGGACTGAAGGCGTAGCGACGACGACGTTCAGTGGTGGAGATTTCACCGCACACGGTATCTGTCAGGAAGGAGGTCCGCGGCTGATCGCTTTGCCGTCGATCATGAAGCTGTATCAGAACGTCCCGAATCCCTTCAACCCGGCCACGACGCTGACGTACTTCCTCCCCTCCGACGCGGACATCGATCTGCGTGTGTATGACGCCCTCGGCCGTGAGGTTGCACGGCTTGTACAGGGCAGCCGGTCCGCGGGTATTCACAGCGTCGTTTTCGACGGCAGCGGCCTCGGCTCCGGCAGTTACTTCGCCGTCCTCCGCAGCGGGGAA
>JAFGKR010000080.1 GCA_016928515.1 Bacteroidota bacterium
CTGCGTATCGTCGGTGCCGTGCAGACCGTCGATGAAGACCGTATCAGCAGACGCTTCGGTCGTACCGACGAGCGGCATCAGGAAGAAGATGTCCGCATCTACTCGGTGAATGCGGATGCATACAAGGTGCTCGACGGTTTCGATAGGCACCGGTTGTTCTACGGTTTCGAGGCGGTACTCAACGATGTCCAGTCAACGGCATACAATCTGGACATCACCTCGGCGGCGCGCAGTCCGGAAGCCACGCGCTATCCCGACGGTGGCAGCACGATGCAGACCGTCGCTGCGTACCTCTCGTGGCGCTGGCACTTCCACGACAGCTGGAGTTTGAATACCGGTCTCCGTTACTCCCACATTCTTCTCGACGCTGCGTTCGAGGACAAGACCTTCTACGATTTCCCCTTCGACGAGCTCGCCATCAATACCGGAGCGCTGAATGGCGCCATCGGATTCGTCTACCGTCCCGCTGACGATCTGGCATTCAATCTCAATCTTTCATCCGGCTTTCGTGCCCCGAATGTGGATGACGCCGGGAAGGTCTTCGATTCCTCTCCCGGAAGCGTCATCGTCCCGAATCCCGATCTGTCCTCCGAGTTTGCGTACAACGTCGATATCGGGATTGAAAAAACGGTCGGCTCATCGCTGCATATCAATTTGACCGGTTGGTACACGCATCTGACGGATGCCATCGTGCGCAGGGATTACCGCTTCAACGGACAGGATTCCATTCTCTACGACGGCGTCCTCAGCCAGGTGCAGGCGAATGTGAACGCGGGAGAAGGACGGATTTACGGTGCGAGTGCGGGTCTGCTCGCAGATGTCACACCGGAATTTTCCATCAGCAGTTCGTTGACATGGACGCAGGGATGGGACCTTTCCGATGATGTTCCGTTGGCACATATTCCGCCCATGTTTGGGCAGACACGCTTCATCTATCGGCGCGACCGCTTCCGCGGGGAATTGTTCCTGCGTTATAACGGATGGAAGCATATCGAGGATTATTCTCCCGGCGGAGAGGACAATGAGACGGAGGCTACTGTATACGGTACGCCCGCATGGGTGACCCTGAATCTGCGGTCATCCTATCAGCTGACGGATATGTTCCAGCTGACCGCCGCACTCGAAAATATTCTGGATGAACACTACCGTCCGTTCAGCTCCGGTGTCAGTGCTCCCGGCAGGAATTTCATTTTCGCCCTCCGCGCAACATTCTGACGGATCACGCGGATCCTGCTTCCTTCCCTCTGATCCACACACGACGAACAACGGTCTCCGGGGTACGATAGACCAACACGGAAGCGATTTCCACATCCGAAAGATCCTGCAGGGTTTTTCCGCGGCAGAATTGTCTCTCGACATGGACAGTGATCATGTCCGCAGACTTCCCGACTTCCAGGCTCCCGGTTTCATTTGCGAGACCGAGAGCTTCCGCGCCACCGAGCGTGGCATGGAAGAGGGGAAGAAAGGGATGGAGGCTGCGTCCCTGTACGTAGCTCATCGTGCGCATGACATGAAGCATGCTGAGCGTCGTCCCGGCACCGACGTCCGAACCGAGCGCCGTGCGGATGCCGTACTGCTCATGCCGCTCCAACGGGAAACGGCCGCTTCCGAGAAAGAGATTGGAGTCCGGGCAATGCGCAACAGCACAGTTGTGTTCTCGGAGAACCTCCATCTGCTCGTCGTCGGTGTGGATATTGTGCCCGAGTACGGTGCGGTCGCCCAGCAGGCCGGCTTCACGGTAGACACCCGTATAATGCGCGCTTTCGGGAAACAGTTCGCGTACACGGGCGATTTCTCCGGATGTTTCGTTGATATGGGTCTGCACCCAGGTATCATGTTTTGCGGCAAGCGCCCCTGCGCCACGCAGCAATTCCGGTGTGCAGGTCGGTGCAAAACGAGGAGTAATCGCATACGAGAGCAACGGCGTCTTGCGATGCCAGGTCTCTATCAGCCGTTCCGAGGCGACAAGTGCCTCCTTCGTGCTCAGCAGAAGCGCAGCGGGTGCGCCACGATCCATGAGGACATTTCCCAGAATGATGCGAAGTCCCGCGCGTTCGGCTTCCTCGAAAGCGATGTGTGTAGCGCGCTCGTGCACGCTTCCATACACCATCGCCGTTGTTGTCCCTGCTTCCAACAGGGCGTGATAGAAGCGCCGGGCGGTATCACGAGCGACCGTCTCCTGTGCGAAACGCATTTCTTCGGGATAGATGAAACGATCGAGCCATTCCATCAATGTGGCGCCGAACTTCCCGCGACAGTCGAACTGCGGCAGATGCACATGTGCGTCAATCATGCCGGGGAGCAGGACGTCCCCGCAGGATATGGCGGGAAGAGCTGTCAGCGATTCCGGCAGATCGTCTTCGTCTCCCCGAAAAAGGATGCGTCCGTCCTCATCCACCGCCACCACACCACGCGGATGCCAGGCGATACGGTCACGTCCGCTGGGCGAAACGACAGGGGCATGGATGCGGAACGGCGCGTTCATGGAACGCGGTGTCAATGCGTCCCGCTGTGCCCGAACCCGCCGCTTCCTCGGTCGGTTTCGGTCAGCGTGACAACGTCATCCCATCGCACCTGTATCACCGGCGCGACGACCATCTGCGCGATCCGTTCGCCACGCTGAATCGTATACGGCACGCGTCCGATGTTCGCCATGATCACCTTGATCTCACCGCGGTAATCGGCATCGATGGTCCCGGGACTATTGGGAAGGGTGATGCCGTGCTTCAGGGCCAGGCCGCTGCGCGGACGTACCTGCGCCTCGTAGTCCGGAGGCAATTCGATGGCGAGATTCGTCGGCACGGCGATGATGTCGCCGGGATGCAGCTCGAGTGGTTCAGCTATGGCCGCGCGCAGATCGACACCTGCGGATTGCGGCGTGGCATACGAGGGGAGGGGAATATCATCGAACGACGGCTGGACGCGGGTGATGCGGACCGTGAGATGCAGATCGCTCATGGATGCCGTCCTCAGCGGACCAGTGTGAGCTTCTGCGTCGCATGGTAACTGCCCGCCTGCATGCGGACAAAATAGTATCCGCTGTACACGGCGTTGGGACCGGGATACCAGCTTGTTTCATACACTCCGGGGGAATGCATGTTGTTGGCCAGCATGGCCAGTTCACGGCCGAGTGCGTCATGCACCGAAATACGCACGTTTGCATCCTCCGGCACGCGATAGCGGATGCGCGCAGCGCCCGCAACGGAGAGACGCAGGGGATTCGGATACATCGGCGACAGCTCGAATCCGCTGCCGGACAGATCCGCGAGATACACCTGTATCGGCGCATAATCATACATCGTGCCGTCGAAATCCCGCTGCAGCAGACGATACCAGTACACGGGAGGTTGACCGCCGGCAACATCCGATTCCGTGATTCTGTCGCGGTACCGGTATTCCTTGGGAAGGGACGTTGTGCCGTGTCCGGCAAGGAATCCCCGCGATTCCCATGGACCGTCGGGACTCAACGCACGCTGGATCTCGAAGCTGAAATTGTTGGTCTCCGATTCCGTCCTCCAATGCAGTTGCACGGCATCCTCATCTACCTGCGCATCAAAGACGGAGAGTTCCACCGGGATGGGGATGTTGCAGCACATGCGCGTCTGGAATACCCAGTCCACACTGGCACCGACCGCCTGTGAAGCGGTGGTGATGGTGGTCCGTGTGGGAAATGCGAACGAATGCGGCGTCGACATGTACATCGACGGCGTCGTGAATTTCCATTTCACTTTGTGGGTGCTGTCTCCGACGATGTGGTATCCGATCAAGACATCACGCAGGGGATTGCTGATGATGGCACGATAGCTCGACGGCGGATGCACGGGCGGATCGATTTCGATGAAGCCACGGTTCTCCCCGGAACGCGCAAGAAACCAGGTGTCGTAGATTGTCGCGTAGGGCGGTGATGCGTTGCGCACGAAGATACGAATGGTGTCTTTCTCCGTGAGCGCAGCGTCGAGCAGTTCGAAATCCACCATCACCGTCCAGACGGTGCATGCGGATGCAGGAGAAGGCGGTGCCTTGATTTTCGCGGCAAACTCCGTCGTCGGGACATTTTCCGTGTAATAGTAAAACGATGCGGAGGGACTGTTCTGATAGTACAGAAAATAGGGACAGACGAAGGGAGGCGGAGCGGCTGTCTTTGTGAAAACCTCTGACGCGAGTGGAGCGAAGGGACTGTCCGCCTCGAGACGAGAGACCGCTTCGCGGAACTGTTCCTGTGCAGTTGCTTCCGATATCTCCTGCGCGCTGCAGATGGTCGGAAGGAGAAGTGCGATCACAATCAGGGTAAGGAGCTTCATTTCAAACATGTCCTCCATGCATACTGTCGTCAAGTCGTCTGGAGCGAAACCGGTAAGGCCGGATGTAGGCTGTGCAGGAATACAAAAGATAGAAAATGCAGGCGCGGATGTCAACGCAGAACGTCATCCACTCTGATTCGCGATTCGGAGACGCGAGTGCAGTGCGTAAATGTGATGGAGTGAATGGCGGACGACTCAACAGATGCGTGGGAGTATCTCCCCACTGAGGACGTTGATGATGCGCGTGCCGCCGATGCCGGTTTTCATACGAACAATGCCCGGTTTGTCGGCAATGACATGGCCGACACGGCAGGCGCCTCGTCCCTCGGGAAGACCGTGCATTGCGGCAAGGACGTCATCCGCGAGTGCCTCGGGAAGGATGGCGATGAGTTTGCCCTCATTGGCGAGATAGAGCGGATCGAATCCCAGCAGATCGCAGGCACCCATCACCGCGTCACTGATGGGAAGCCGCTCCTCCTCGATCTCGATGCCGACACGGGACTGCCCGGCGATTTCGTTGAGCGTTGTGGCCACACCGCCGCGCGTCGGATCCCGCATGACGTGAATATCTTTTGTCACCGAAAGCATGCGTTTGACAAGCTTGTGCAGGGGTTGTGTGTCGCTCACGACGGGAGTGCTGAACTGCAGTCCCCGTCTCTCGGACATCACCGCGACGCCGTGATCCCCGATGCTTCCCGAAATGATCACTGCATCGCCGGGCCGGGCATTTGCACCGTCGATATCCACTCCCTCCGGTACAATGCCGACACCGGAGGTGTTGATGAAGATCTTGTCGCAGCTGCCGCGCTCGACAACCTTCGTATCGCCCGTGACGATGGGTACGCCGGCTTCCTCCGATGCCTGCTTCATGCGCTGCACGATCATTTCAAGCAGATCCATGTCGAGCCCTTCCTCGAGAATCATCCCGACCGAAAGCCCCAGCGGACGAGCGCCACCGACGGCGAGGTCGTTGATGGTACCATGCACGGCCAGTTCCCCGATCGTGCCGCCGGGGAAAATGACGGGCTGCACGGTATACGTGTCGGTGGTGAAAGCGATGCGGCCGGAGGGAGTGTCGAACAGCGCCTGGTCGTTGCCTTTCCGCAGGTAGGGATTGTCGAAGGCGGGAAGGAAAAGGTCACGGATCAGCGCATGCATCATGCTGCCGCCGCTGCCGTGCGCGAGAAGGATCTGCTTTTCTTTCATCGGGATACGAACTCCGTTGTCGTTTACGTTGCCTGCCGCTGATAATGGTAGTACGCCGCGCAGCTGCCTTCGCTCGATACCATGCAGGGACCCAGCGGATGCTCGGGCGTACACACCGTGCCGAACACCGTGCATTCCGGCGGTGTGACCACGCCGCGAAGGACTTCGCCGCAACGGCAGGCGGGATGTTCTTCGGCGGGATCGATATCGATCGCGAAGCGGCGGTCCGCATCGAAGGCGGCGAATTCCTCCCGCAGCGCGAGGCCACTGGCGGGGATGTCGCCGAAACCGCGCCATGACGCATCGTGCAGCGTGAAAACGCGCTGTACCGTGTTCCACGCTTTCCGGTTACCTTCCGGCTTGACGATGCGGCTGTACGCGTTGACCAGCGCGGGCTTCTTCTCCTCGATCATCCGGAGAATGGCGTCGGTGGCGGCCAGGATGTCCAGCGGCTCGAAACCGCTGATGGCGACGGGAATGCCGTAATCATTCGGGAGGAAATCCCATGCCTGCGCGCCGATGATGGAGGAGACGTGACCCGGACCGATGACGCCGTCGACCCGCACTTCGCCCATGGAGAGCAGCGCCTTTGCACCGGGAATAGTCAGCTTCATCACCGAGCAGATGGAGAAATTTTTCAATGCTTTTGCCTGCGCCTGCAGCACGGCCGCAGCAGCAGCCGGTGCCGTCGTCTCGAAACCGATGCCGAAAAACACGACTTGCCGGTCCGGATGCCTTTCCGCAAGCTTCAGTGCATCGAGCGTGGAATACACCACCTCGACGGGATAGCCCTGCGCCTTCACCTGTGCGAGGGATTCATGGCTGCCGGGCACCTTGAGCATGTCGCCGTACGTGGTGAGGATGACGCCGGGGAGCTTCGCCAGCGCGGCGGCGCGGTCGAGATCGGCGTTGGAGGTGACGCAGACCGGACAGCCCGGACCCGAGAGCATGCGCACCTGTTCGGGCATCACCGAGCGGATACCGCTGCGGAATATGGCCACCGTGTGGCCGCCGCAGAATTCCATGACGGACACCGGTCCCGTGCGGCGTGCGCGGATGCGTTCAAGAATGGATTTCGCACGCGTACTGTCGCGGAAAGACGCGAGTACACTCATGCGAACGGATCCTCTTCATCCGGCGTGGCCTCGTTGTATTCGGCCATCTGCGCGAACAGTTCGAGCGTGCGCTCGGCTTCCTCTTCGTCGATCTTTTCGATCGCGTATCCGACGTGAATGAGAACGTATTCCCCCGCTGCGACGTCGCCGTCGAGCACCATCAGACTGATTTCCCGCTGCGTGCCGCTGATATCCACCAGCGCCATCTGATCGTCACGCAGCTCCAGAACTTTTGCCGGCACTGCCAGGCACATGATTCAACCTTCCAATTGTGTTCGTGCGATCACCGCCTGCCCGAGCGCGACCCCGCCGTCGTTGGAGGGGAGCTGCCGGTGCGTCAGCACGGTGAAGTTTCTGTCTGCAAGCATTCGGTGGAGTCCTTCGAGCAGAAGCGCGTTCTGAAAGGATCCGCCGGAAAGCGCCACGGTGCGCAGTCCGCTGTCCGAGGCGATGCTCTCCACCACTTCCGCGCAGGCCACGATGAGTGTGCGGTGAAAGCGTGCCGCGACATGGCCGGGAGATTCCCCGTTGCGCACATCATATGCAATTTCCCGAATTGCGGGGAAAAAGGAAAGGACAATCTTTTTCTCCGTATTGCGGTCGAGAGACCAGGAATACGGCTCGATGGCGTCCATCGCGGCAACGATACAGCTCACATCCCCGATACCATCCACATCCCTGATACCGCCCACCTCTCCCGCATCCTGCTCCGAGGACTTAGCTCCCGTGGCCGGATCCCCCATCGCAGACAGGTACTCCATCGCCGCGAATTCGAGAGCGATCGCGGCCTGTGCCTCGAAATGCACTGTGTCGTACAGTCCGGCGAGCGATGCCACCGCATCGAAGAGGCGTCCGCAACTGGACGTGCGTGGTGCGTTGACATCGCCTTCGAGGGCGAAGCGCGCGGCGGACAGCTCGATGTCCCGACGGCGTGCCGTCCATTCGGGAAACGCGCGTTCCGCATTTTCGCCGAACGCCGCGTGCAGGTACGCATACGCCATGCGCCATGGTTCCTTCACCGCCTTGTCCGCGCCCGGCATGGCCACCGTCGCGAAGTGTCCCGCACGCGTGAAGCCATGGCTGTTTCCCGTGAGGAATTCCCCGCCCCAGATCGTACCGTCCGTGCCGTAGCCGGTGCCGTCGAGGATGACGCCGATCGCGGGTTCGTCCGTGCCGTTCTCGGCGAGGCACGACACCAGGTGTGCGTGATGATGCTGCACCGGGATGCGCGGCAACGCGGCGAAGCGCTGCTGCAGAGGGCTGTCGAGATGTCCCTTCGCCCACTGCGTGCCCAGATAGTCGGGATGCAGATCATACGCGATCGCCGCGGGCGTGACTTCGAATATGTGCAGCAGATGCGTGAGTGTATCCTCGAAGAAGCCGAGCGTTTCGAAATTCTCCAGGTCCCCGATATGCTGGCTCAGGAAAGCCGCGCGGCCGGACGTCACGCAGCAGGTGTTTTTCAGTTCCGCGCCTGTTGCGATCACCGATGGTCCTTCATCGGCCAGAAGCACGGGACGCGGCACGTATCCTCGGGCGCGTCGCACGGGACGCGCTTCCCCGGCGATCACGCGGAACACCGAATCGTCGCAGCGTTGCAGGATGTCACGGTTGTGATGCAGGAAGGCGTCGGCGATGTCGCCCAGGCGGTGCTCAGCATCTTCCACGCTCGTGCATATCGGTTCCTCGCTGATATTGCCACTGGTCATTACCAGCGCATCGCATTCTCCCTCCATCAGCAGGTGATGCAGCGGCGTGTACGGCAGCATGACGCCGAGCGTGGGATTGTCGAGGGAAACCGTTTGCGCGATACCGTTTTCCTTCCGCTGCCGCAGAATCACGATGGGCCGCTGCGCGGATGTGAGCAATGCGGCTTCCTCCGGGGATATGTGGCACAGCCGCTGCGCCGCAGCAAGATCCGGTACCATGACGGCGAGCGGTTTTTCGTAGCGGTGCTTGCGCACGCGCAGGAGGTGCACCGCCTTCTCGTTCCTCGCATCCACGGCGAGATGGTATCCGCCGAGTCCGCGTAGTGCGAGTATGCGTCCTTCAACCAGTTCCGTAATCGCGGCGCGGAGCGCGGGATCGCCCTCGATGTCCACGTCGCAGCCGTGCAGGCGGGCGTTGCGGCGGAAGAGCAGTTGTGGACCGCAGACCGGACAGGCGTTTGGCTGCGCGTGAAAGCGTCGGTTCTCCGGATCCTGGTATTCGCGGGTGCAATCCTCGCACATCGCGAAGTCGCGCATGGACGTCGACGGCCGGTCATAGGGGATGGACGATGTGATCGTGTAGCGGGGACCGCAGTTCGTACAGTTGGTGAAGGGGTAGCGGTAGCGCCTGTTTTCCGGATCCCGGATGTCCGTGAGGCAGTCCCCACAAGTTGCCACGTCGGCGGGAATCATCGCCGAGGTCACCGCGGATTCCGCGCTTTTCACGATGACGAAATCCGTCGCATCGCCCGGCGGCAGCGCCTCTTCCCGCATGCCGGTGATCAGCACCAGCGGCGGTGCCTCGCGCGGAAGGCGCTCCACGAATTCCCGCACCCGCGTGCCCTGGACGTCGATTTCCACTCCCTGTCCGTTATTCAGCACGCTGCCGGTGAGTCCGCACTCCCGCGCCAGCCGGTACACGTACGGACGAAATCCCACGCCCTGCACGATGCCCGTGACGGTGAGTTTCATGCGATATGGTGTGTCGGATGATATCATCTATGAAAAATACGCAAAATGACAAGATGGCAAGATGACAAGATGACAAGATGGCAAGATGGGAGCAGGACCGGGACCCGCTCGTGAGGCACTCCAAAAAGTGCACTCGTTCCACCGCTCTGCGATGGAACGCGGTTCCGGACGCTCCGTGTCCATTCATACAATGACCGCTGAGCGTCTGGCGATGCGTTGAGGCTGTCTCATAAGTCGGAGGCAGATCATTACCCTGTTGCACCTCAGACGCACGAAGGGTGACGGTGGCAAACAGGGCCATTCTTTGCCTGCCAGAGGCGGATCAGGATGACCGTTTCACTTCGTCGAGATTTCCAGGACAGTCTCGCGGTGCTATCAACGGGGATCTCCGCGTCATGGATTATCAGGGGTGTATGGACAACCCACCCATCCCTGTCCCTTCCCTCCCTGGATAGGGAGGGAAGGGTACTGTATCTGTACATATTAAGCAAAGACGCAATATTTATGTTGATCTGCTATGCCCGTGCGAGACGCATTGTCGCAAACGAAAAATACTGCAGTGAATGGAGGAATTCCTCGCTGGTGATTTGCAGATCCATAAAGACAACAACAGTTTCTGATAATGTTCATATATAGTTCCCTTCTCTCTCTATCCAGAGAGGGAAGGGACAGGGATGGGTGAGTTACGAACCCCCGGAAAAAACAGGAACAGGCGAGTCCTCAACCCTGGAAAGGACATTGATGAGCGCGTTGAAAACCCCCTAAATCGGAGGCAGATAGTCTCACCCTTCGTGCGACTGAGGCGCAGCAGGGTGACGGTCACAGCTCACTTCGCGCTCGTTCTCTGCAGTGGAACGAAGGCACTATTTGGAGAGCCTCACAAGCGAGACCTGAAAGAACAGATGTCACACAGTGATGTCATAGGTAGCAGGTGGTCAGCCAAAGGCTGACGACCGTCTTGAGGGACATCGTCAACTATCAGACGGGGTAGTCGAAAGTGACGTGAACTGGGTAATCTCAAACTCCAGTCCATCCGGGAATGACGCCCGGATGTGCAATTCGCCGCCCAGGGCGGAGATGATTCTGCGCAGCGTGCTCACATACATATCGTCCTGTGCCTCGAGCTTCGATACCGCCGCCTGGTTCACTTTCATCAGCTTCGCAAGCTCGACCTGCGTCAACGCGAACGCCTGCCGGATTTCCTGCAGCCGCCGGTATGCGACATCCTCCCGATGCATGTCCTGCTTCAGCTTATCGATTCTCGCGAGCCGGTCCTTTGGCATGTCTTTTGTGAGTTCAGAGAATTTCCTTGCCATTATCTCAGTCTTCAGCCTGTTTGCTTTGTTTCACCAAATGTTCGTGCAAGAGCTTTTCCGCTTTTGGAATCATTTTCCGATACCAACCAACGGTCATCACTGCCTTTATTGCCTCCGATAAGTAAGACGGCAATGCGTCTCGAATCGAACGCGTACAGTACCCGGTACGGGTTACCATCAATTTGAATGCGCAGTTCACGCAATTGCTTACACTTCGATCCTCGAACGGAGGAGGATCGCGGGAATCCCAGACTTGGACCTTGATCTTCGAGAAGACCGACTGCTGCAGCAATCCGTTCCTGTTGATTCTCCGATAGCGACATCCACCATGTATAAAACACCTCCGTAATTTCGATTTCACATTTCATACGATGCTCCCTATTCAGCGTATGACTTTCATATTCCATCAAAGGAATATTCATTAAAATGAATATAGCTCCTTGCCTGCAACTTGTCAAGGCACGTCGTAATGGCGAAAACACATGGATCTCTGTGAACTCAGGTTCTGCGACAATACCCTGAATTGAATATCTCCGGGCGTTATATTTACCTGATGAACGTTCGCGTCACAATCTTCCTCCTCGCCCTCCTTGCGCTCGCGCTTCCGCTTTCGGCGCAGGACCTCCCGCCAATCGAACTGAAGTATGCTTCGTACGCGCTCACCGACGACGGGAAGGTGCTTGACTATTACGGTGCGGAGCGGCGGGTGGAGCTGCGCAGCACGGGCGCGGTGTCGCCGTGGGTGATCCGCTGCCTGCTGGCGACGGAGGACCGCGACTTCTACAACCACGACGGCGTGTCGCTCAAGGGCCTCGGCCGCGCGGTGCTCGAAACCATCACCGGAAACACGCAGGGCGGCAGCACGCTCACCATGCAGCTCGCGCGCAATCTCTTTCTCTCCCACGAACGCTCCATCTCCCGCAAGCTCAGGGAAATCGATCTCGCGCGCGAGCTGGAGAAAAAATTCGGCAAGGATGAAATTCTCCTGCTCTATCTCAACACCGTGTATTTCGGGGGCGGGAGCTACGGCATCTGGGCCGCGGCGCGGGAGTATTTCGATAAAGATCCGGCGGAGCTGAGCGTCACCGAAAGCGCGACGCTGGTCGGACTCCTCAAATCCCCCGAAGGCTACAATCCTCTCAAGCATCCGGAGAAGGCGCGCAGCCGGCGCAACGAGGTGCTGCACAATCTCGTGGAAGTCGGACGCATCTCCTCCGCCGAGTATCAGAAGTACCGCAGCCAGCCGCTCGGACTCTCCCCGCGCGACCGCATCGGCAGCCACTTCGCCGAATGGGTGCGCCGCGAAGCAGGCGAACTGCTTGCGGACAAGGGAGTATCGCTGCAGCAGGATCAGCTGCGCATTTACACCACGCTCGACTCCCGCATGCAGAAAGCCGCGGAAGCCGCCGTGGACGCGCAGTGGAAGGAACTGCCCGCGAACATGCGCGACGTGCAGGTGGGCGCCGTTTTGACCGACGTGCACACCGGCGCCGTGCGCGCGCTCATCGGGGGGAATCCGGAATCCAGCGGACGCGGACTCAACCACGCCGTGCAGATCCGGCGCCAGCCGGGATCCTCCTTCAAGCCCTTCCTCTACGCGTCGCTGCTGGAGCAGGGATACACGCTCGCCACGCCGATCATGGACAGTCCGATCGTCGTGGATTCGGGGCTCGCGTGGGAATGGCGTCCGATGAACGACTCCGACAGCAGCAGCGGCACGCGCGTGCCGATGCGCTACGGCATCCAGCGTTCGCTGAACCTCGTCGCCGCGCATGCGATGGTGGAGCTGACCGATCCCGTCTGGGTGGCGGCGTTCGCGCATCGGGTGGGAATCGAATCCGAGCTGCGGGAATACCCGTCCCTCGCGCTGGGGACGTCCGAGCTGTCGCCGCTCGAGATGGCGGAGGGATACGGCACCTTCGCGTCGATGGGACACCGTGCGCGGCCGTATTTTATCACGCGCATCGAGAACCGCAACGGACGCGTGCTCTACCGCGCGCGTCCCGACACCGCAACGGCGCTGGATTCCGCAACGGCCTTCCTCATCACCGACGCGCTGCAGGCGGTGGTCGACAGCGGCACCGCGACGGCGGTGCGGCGGTATTACGCGGGTCCTGCCGCCGGCAAGACCGGCACCACGCAGAACTCCACCGACGCCTGGTTCGCGGGATACACTCCCGCGCACGCCATGGCCGTGTGGGTGGGATACGACGACGCGGCCCGCAAGCTGAAAGGCGCCTACCGTTACGGCGGCACCGTCGCCGCACCGATCTGGGGACGCACCATGGCGCAGATCGCCACTGTCACTTTCCCCGACAGCAGCTTCACGCAGCCCTCCACAATCGAATATCTCCCGCTCTGCCGCGAGACCGGCCTCCTCGCCACCGACGAATGTCCCGACACCGCACTCTATCCCGTCAACACCCTCCTCATGCCCGCGGAATGCGATGAGCACGGGGGCGGGTGGCTGTTCGGATGGTAGGATGGCTGTTGGCCATCCAAGGTTCGCGCGTTCCCACGCTCCGCATGGGAACGCATCTTCTTTCCGCTTCGCGGTCATGAGGGGACACCAATGGACGCGAAGCGTCCGGTATCAGCGTTCCACCGCAGAGCGGTGGAACGAGCCGAAACGGGAGCGAAAACATGCAGTTTCCGCATCATTTCGTGCCGTGACGCTCCGTTTCGGGGTCGCATTGTTCACTTGGTGTGTGTCGCCGATCCGGACGGTGTATTGTACGGGTGGACGGCTTGACGGTGCTGTCCCGACAGGGAACAAAAACCCGAAAAAAAGAAAA
>JAFGKR010000081.1 GCA_016928515.1 Bacteroidota bacterium
AGACCGCAGTCCATCACCGCCGTCACACCGCGCTGCTTTGCGAGCGCGTCGAGCGTGAACGGATCCTCGGGGAAGAAGGAAATATCCACGACGTTTTTCCCTACGTCAATCACCCGGCGCAGGGTCTCGTATCCCATGAAACCGGGTACGGCGCCGATAACGAGGTCCGCATTCTCGATGACGCCGGAGAGCAGGTCAGCGTCGGCGAGATCGGCCTGTCGTATCATGATCTGTGGGGAGCTGCAGCGCCGCAGCGCCGCTTCGTTGCGGTCGGCGACTGTGACGCGGAACGCGGAGGCGTGCGAGAGATCGCGCGCGATGGCCGATCCCACCATGCCTGCGCCGAGGACGGTGATATTCATGACGTCATCCGGTTTATTGTTTCGAGGGATGGGATTCGGGGATGGGTGGCGGAACGACCGCGTCGAGGCGGTAGATCGCGCCGTTGCTTCCGACGGCGATTGCGGTATTGTTCGGGAGGAAGGCAATCGCATTGAGGGAGGCGGCGGAAGTCAGGTCGTGCAGTCGCCAGACGAGAGCGTCATCTTCGGCACGGACGATCGCACCGCGCTTGCCCACCGCCCAGCCGCGTCCACGCGGATCGAAGCGCATGCTGACGTAGTCGGTGTCGTAGGCATCGACGGCGGACCAGCTGTCGCCAGCCGTGCTGCTGCGCATGATACGACCGTGGTAGCCGGCCATCCAGCATTCAGTCGTGCTGCGAGCCTTCAGATCGGTGATTGCGACGAAGGATTCGAGGGGCAGGTCCGTCCAGGTCGCACCGCCGTCGCGTGTGCGCAGGAACTTGCGCTGTACAGACGATGCCCATCCGTGGGACGCATCGGCGAAGGTGATGGCATTGAGCATGACGTCCGTCCCGCTCTGGAGGCGCTTCCAGGTGATGCCCCGATCGGTGGATTTGAGGATGATACCGCTTTCGCCTGACAACCAGACCGTGTTTCCGATTGCGGCCAATCCGGGGAGGGTTGCCTCGGTTCCTGTCTGTACCGGCTGCCAGCTGTTGCCGGCATCGGTCGTCCGCACACAGCTGCCGTGAAATCCGGTTGCGATACCCGTACTGTCGTCAAAGAAATGGATGCGGCGCAGGGCGAACTGTTGTGGGGAGAGCTTCTGTGACCAGCTCCTGCCACCGTCTGTCGTGCGCTGTATGGCGCCGTAATCCCCGACGGCGCAGCCATTCAGGCTGTCGGTAAATGTGACATCCCACAGATCGAAAGTGGAGCGGTTGGGAATGCGCTCCCAGCTTCCGATCGTCTGGCCGGTGCCTTCGGCAGTCAGCAGGAGAAAGAACATGGAGGCGATGAGTATGCGGCGTACATGCATGGCGAAGCCGTTTTCCGTGTGGAAGTGAGACGGAGTGTGCGCGAGGCACCGGGAACAAGGTACGGCTCGCTCTCCTCCGAATGCAAGCTGAAGTCATGCCGTTACCGTTTCCGCAGAACGAGTCGAACGACGGCCGAAGGCCCTGTATGATAGCGTCCTTCCAGAATGTCGGCTTCTCCTGCAAACTGATGCACGATCTCCATGCGGGAGAAATCCTGGATCAATTCGTCGGTTGCGTACAGCAGTTCGGATTGTTTCGGTCCGCCGGTGTCCCGGGAGAGTTGTTCTTTCGCGAACGCTTCGAGTATCAGTGTACCGCCGGATTTGAGAGTGTGTTCCATGGCAGCGTGTGTCAAGCGCCGTTGCTCCTTCGGCAGATGCAGAAACACGGAAGCGGCTGCATCGAAGTTTTTTGCGGGCAGCCGATATGAGGTTATATCGGCCACGGTATACGAGATGGAAACGCCTGCGTCCGCGGCCAGTGCCAGCGCCTTTCGTTTCGCTTCCACGCTGTAATCCACCGCATGGACGTCCCAACCCTCCCGTGCAGCGTGCACAGCGTTTCTGCCTTCACCTTCGCCGGGAAGATAGAGCTTGCCCGGAGAGAGCGTTTTCAGCTGCATCCGGAAGAACATATTCGGAGATGTTCCGTATGCATACTGTGGCTCGCGGTAGCGTTGATTCCAGAATTCCTTCATCGGTGAACATTCCATCATGTGACACACTGCACAAGCGCGAATCCACCTGCACAACCATGAATTACCGCGGCAGGTTCCCCCGATGCAGCATGCGTTGGGTCAGCCCAATTTTTTCGTCCCTTGAATCCGCTTCTGTTTTCGTATGTTGCGATATTATACCAGATGCTCTGACCCGCGTATGAAACGATCGTTCATCGAATCCCGTGCCGTGCATCATCTCCTGCTCATCGCCGGAGGGATGCTTCTGGTGACGGCACTTGTGCAACTGCCGGTGAGTCTTTTCATCCAGTACTCGAGACCCAGCCTTCCCTGGTTCGCGGTGGAGACCGTGGCCGAAGGGATTCGAGTGGTGCCGGTGGTTTCCCGTGAGAACGTGCCGCATCCACTGTTCGAGGCAAGGGATATCCTCACGGAGGTGGACGGAATGCTCCTCGATTCCGCTCATCTCGACTGGGCGGCATGGGAACGGATGGTCGCGGATTTCCGCATCGGTGATACCGTCTCGGTGAAGTTGCTGCGGGACGGGCGTCCAGTGTCGTTCGATGTCGTCCTCGATTATTCAATCAGCGAGATCAAGGGGAGAGAGATTTCCCTGCTCTCGCTGGTCATCAACAATGTGTCGCCCGTCATCACCCTGCTGGTGGGATATGTCGTCCTGCTCCGGCGGCCGCAGAGACGAGAGTCCGTTCTGTTCTTCGGCTTCCTGTTCTGTTATGCAATCTATCTGGCTGCGGCGCCGCAAACCGCCATGTACATGCCGTGGTGGATCGCCCTCGGAGAGGTACGGGAGATTCTCATCCAACTTTCCTTCATGCTTTTTCTGCCGATGCTGCTGCACTTTCTCATGGTGTTTCCGGAGGAGTGGTTCCTGGCCGACCGTCGCGGACTGCGGCAGCTGCTCGTTTACGGTCCGTATGTCACGCTTACTCTGGCCAGTTACATCCTTCTTTCCTGGATGCAGTTGCCGATCATGGTGGAATACTCCGCTGTGGCATCCGTGATGTATGCGGGAACACCGCTGATCGGTCTTCTTCTGCTGCGCGCCACGGCACGGCGGGTACGCGCACCCATCCACCGTCGTCTGTTGAAAGTGATCACGGTGGGGATGCTGTTGTTCGCGGTCAGCTTCATCGTACTTATTGTGGTGAACCAGCTGTATCTCTTCTACGGCATCCTCGTACCCGCCTCGACCGAAATTCGGCTGGTGTGTCTTCTGCTGATCACCCTCGCCCTCCCCGGAAGCTTCGGATATGCGCTGCTGCGATACGGTTTTCTGGATATCCAGATCATTTTCAAACGCACCATGCTGTACATCGTTCTCTCCGCGATCACCGTCGTGATTTTCGTTCTCTTGTACACGACACTTCAGGCCCTGTTCGAGACCTTCACAACGATGGATGTGCTCCTCGTGTCGATTATCGTCACGGGGGTTCTCGGAGTATTCATCGCGATCGGTCGGGAGCGAATTCAGCAGATTCTGGACAGGACGATGTTCCGCGAGGAATGGGAGATGCGCGAGTTGATGCGCGGCCTGGCGCGCAGCATGCTCAACATGCTGGAACGGGAACAGCTGCTGCAGGCATTGACACGGCACGTTCCGGAGATTCTCGATGTCGATTTTGCCGCGGTCATCGCGATCGATGAGCAGGACGGTTCACATCTGCTCGCAGGGTCGACGCTGCCTGCCGACGTGTTGGATACGCTCGCAGCGCAGCCCGGGTTTTTTGCCCGGCTGGGAGACGGCAGTATCATCGACACGAATACACTGCCGGGCGGTGGCATGCTGCACGGCCTGAACGCGGTGGCAGGAATCGCCGTCGAGGATGGCATGCATGTGATGTTGCTCCTGGGGAAGAAGCGCAGCGGTCGCGCGCTTTCGGCGGAGGAGTTCCATGAACTGCAATCCCTCGCAGAGCACGCCTTGCTGGGCTGGAGAAACGCCTCCCTTTCCGAGGAACTGCGCGAACAGGTGCGCATGAAGCACGAAGTACGGGTCGCCAAGCAGATACAGAAGGCGATGATGCCGAGTGGCACACCGTCGAGTCCGGTGTTCGAGATAGCAGCCTACACGCTGCCCGCTCGTGAGGTCGGTGGCGACTTTTACGATTTTCTGACAATTGACGATGGACGGATCGGCCTGGTCATCGGGGATGTGTCCGACAAGGGCGTTTCCGCGGCGATGATCATGGCCTCGACGATCAGCACGTTGCGTTTCGCCGCGGAGCGGTTTGAATCTCCCAGGGAGATACTCGCGGCTGTCAACCGGCGCCTGTACAACGATACCTTTCGACAGATGTTCGCTGCGGTGTGCGTGGCCGTCCTCGATGAGCGGAAGATGACGATGACCTTTACAAACGGGGGACTTCCCAAGCCGTTGCTGTTGCGTGCAGGCGAGTCATTTTTGATCGAGTGGTCGGATGACGGCGTCCATTATCCGCTCGGCATGGTGAAGGATGCTACGTATCACGAAGAGCTACTGCAGCTGGAGCGCGGCGATGTGCTGGTATTCTACTCTGACGGGATTACGGAGAGCACGAATGCGGCCGGCGAGGAATTCGGCGTTCGGCGGCTTCGTGACAGCGTGCTGTCTTCCCCTGCACTGTCGGCGAGCGCCCATCTCGAACATATCATCGCGGAGCTGCAGCGCCACCGCGGTGGCACCGAACTGTTCGATGATCTGAGCATGATGGTGGTGCGGGTGCGGTAGGAGGATCAGGGAGGGGAGAGCGCCTTTCGGGAAGAAAAACGCTTTGTGAGCATGCCGGGAACTCGCTGCAATGCAGTGGAACGGATGCATCGGAGCAGTCGATCACCCAGAAATGTCGGGAGCAGGTACCGGATATGCAGGCTGTTCCAGCCATACTCGCGCAGCAGTGTGATCAGCTGCGCGCGCGCGCGATGCACCGATCCATGATAATACTCGACACGTGCAAGAAGGAAGAGCCGCTCTGCTTCCGTAAGGTCAGTCCTGCTCGTGGAGAATCGGATTCCCAGCGTGTACGTTTCCTCAAGGGTCTCTTTCCGTTTTGTCCTGGAGAGAGAATCCGGACGGTAGCGGTACTGAAGCAGGGGCTCCGGGAGATTGTGCAATTTCGTCCGCGGGAGGAGACGCATCCAGTACTCAAGATCATGGGAGACGAATTCCGGGTTGAATGCTCCGAACGCATTGAACACCGCTGTCCGAAACATCGCTGCCGGAAATGCCACGGAGCAGTAATAGGCCATCGTTTCCAGGATGTCCTCATGCGACTCCGGGTATTGCTGGAGACGGATGCGTTTCCCTCTCTCATTGATCATTTCCACCCATGAACCTACGACACCGCATTCCGGGTGAGATGCCAGATAATTGATCTGTTTCGAGAGGCGATCCGCTCTGGACACATCATCTGCATCCACAATGGCACAATACGATCCGTGACAGTGCCTGATGCCGAAATTCAGAGCATGGACTCTTCCCTGATGTTCCGTACGATACAGAAGAATTCGCGCATCATCGAAGGCTTCGATGATGGAAACGGAATCGTCGGTCGACCCGTCATCAACGATGATGAAGGAAAAAGCTTCATACTCCTGCTGCAGAATGCTCGCAATACACTCGTGCAAGTGGGCGGCACCATTGTGGACTGTCGTCAGCACCGAAAGTTGTACCGGTCTTGGAGAAGACAGTATGCCCGATACGGATTGATTCATCGTCTTACACATGCAGGGAGGGCACGTCCTGTTTTGGTTTCAGTTGCCGCCGTCGCCGCATGGCATACGCCGGATCATCAAAGTAAAATCCTCCGGCATAGGCACCGAACTTGTATCGTCGCTGAATCTCATGATGGAGCAGAGAAGAATGGGATCGGTTTTTGCATCCCATAACCCATCCTCGGAAAAGACCGGAGATGACCGGTTTTATGCATCCAGCAGAGAAACCTCCAAGGAAACGTCCCATTGTCAGTCGAAAAAGGCGGAATTGAACAGCAGGGAGGGAGAAATGAAGCAACATGACATACACGACATTCCGCGCCGTATAATACACCCTCCGACAATCCCGTGTCCCACGAATCCCGCGGTTTGCGACCGTGGCACGATGAAAAATCAGGATTTCCGGGCAGTAATGCACCTCGAATCCGGCATTCCAGGCACGCATGGAGAACTCGGTTTCATGCTCATATAAAAAGAGATTCCGGTCGAAACCACCGATACGTCGGATAACCCTGGTGCGGATCATTGCTCCGCAGCCGATGAACGTAAGCACCGGACCGGGAGTGAAGACCGTGGTTTCGTCCCGGTTCAATCGAAGATTCCGAATGCGAAATCCCGCGATGCCACATTCCGGATGCGTGTCCAAGTACTCTACCCCTCCAACGATCGCAGCCGCTTCGGGATAACTGTCGTCGTCCAGAACGAGAACGTAGTCGCCCTGCGCGATCTCGAATCCCGTATTCCATCCAGCAATGCCGATGTTGCTTTCCAGCTCGATCAGACGGACTTCGGGGAAATCCGAACGGACCATTGCGGGTGTTCCGTCCGTCGACGCGTTGTCGACGACGATGACCTCGAGACGGGGATAGGAATCCTCTCGAAGTGTCTGCAGCGTGTGACGCAGGTCGTCGATCCGGTTCCAGCTGAGGATGACCACGGATACGAGTGGCGGATCCTTCATCTCGTATCTCCTCGGGCGATTTTTCTGAACAGGGCAAGCGATTGCCCTACCACCTGGTCCATGTTCAGGTACTTGTATGTTGCAAGCCGTCCGGTGAAATAGACGCTGGTCAGCTTTTCCGCTTCGGCATGATAGAGATTGTAGAGATGACGGCTTTCCGTCGAGGGGACAGGATAGAACGGTTCACCTTCGTCCAGCGGGTATTCCGTGGCGACGGTCGTTTGTGCCGACTGCTGGCCCGTGATATGCTTGAATTCGATGGAGCGCGTGAACTCGTGGTTGTTCGGATAATTAATCTGTGCCACGGGTTGGACGAACTCCTCAGCGAAGGTTTCGTAGCGGAAATACAGCGAGCGGTACGGCAGCCTGCCGTGCATCCAGTTGAAATACTCATCAATCGGTCCTGTATAGATCAGGCGGTCGAACGGTATACCGGTCAGCGATGCGAACGCCGAGTTCAGTTGCACATCGATGAGAGGATGATCCAGCATGCGCATGAACAGGGCCGTGTAGCCCTGCTGCGGGATCACCTGGAAGGTATCGTTGAAATAACGGTCGTCGGTATCGAGGCGCACGGGCAGGCGTCCGCAGACCAGCGGGGAGAGTTCCCGCGGTTCCACTCCCCAGTGCTTGGTGCTGTATCCCCGGTACAGAAGGTCGTACAGACGTCGCCCCGCGCGGGCAAGCACGAATTCCTCCGAATTCATGATATGAGGGATGTCCTCCCGCTCTTCGGCGAGAAAAGCCTCGACCTCTTCCTCCCGCGTGAATTTTGTGCCAAACAGCATGTTGATCGTTGTGCGGTTGACAGGCATGGGCACGAGGAGGTCCCCTACCTTGGCGCGGACGCGGTGCTCGTACGGGTGCCAAGCGGTGAACTGCGACAGATAGTCGTAAATGCTGTGGTCATTCGTGTGGAAGAGGTGCGGACCGTAATGGTGGACCCGGATGCCATACTCGTTCTTCGCATCAAAGGCGTTCCCAGCGATGTGCCCACGTTTGTCGATGACGAGAACGCGTTTCCCGAGTTGGGAGGCAAGGCGTTCCGCGAGGACGCTCCCTGCAAATCCGGCGCCTACGATCAGGTAGTCGTATTGCACGTTCAATCCGTTCGTTGGGATGAATTCTTTCGATCCTTTATTCCGGCAGAGTCATGTTGCGGGTCCCGCTGCAGGAAGGCGACGACCGCATAGATCAGGATGAACACCCCTGTGATGCCTGCAGGGTGTCCCGGCAGCTGAGCGGAGAGTGCAGCTGCCGAGATTGTTGCGATGACTGCCGGCAACAGTGGACGAAGATACCGTTTTATATGCGGTGGACGGAGAAACCGGGACTGTGTCCGAAGAGCGAAGAGCAGAACCGTTCCTTCCGCGGCCACGGTTGCCCATGCTGCTCCTTCGATTCCCATGACAGGAATGAACGCGGCATTCAATCCAACATTGATCCCCGCGCCTGCGAGAACGATGAGAAAGTAATCGCGGTCCCGCTTCCAGGCAAGCAACGGATTCGCCAATGCCATGTTCAGGAAGACGAACCCGAGACTGACGAAGAGGAGGCGCAGAGCGGTACTTCCATCAAGATACGAGTTTCCGAACAGGAATTGGAGTGCTTCGGGGGCGATCAGGAACCCGCTTCCGGCAATGAGGAGGCCGGGAAGAGCCATCACGCGAAAAAAACGTTCGAGAACGATGCGCTGCTCCGTATCCCCTTCGGCGCGGGAAAGTTCCGGCATCCATGCCTGGAGGAAAACGACAGGGAGCAGTGCGACGGCGCCGGCGATTCTCTGTGCCGCGGTGTAGAATCCTACCTGCTCCGAAGGCAGCAGAAAACCGCACATGACGAGATCGATTTGCAGATAGGTCAGGATCAGTAATTGAGCGCCACCGACATACAGCGCAGGCCTGAGGAGCGACGGCAATGCGCGGAGGACTTCCCGGTCGAGACGCAATAATCTGCCACGGACAAAGATGGGCTGAAAGAGAAGTGAAACGGCGGAGGAGGCCAGCAGGAGGAGCGGGACGAGGATGATGTGGGTGGGATGCGATATGAAGACGACGATACCGGTCAGGTACAGGGAGGCCTGGAGTGTTTTTCTCACTGCCACCACTCCCATCCGTTCTGTCCCCATGAAGTAGAAATCCAACGTGAGCGGCAGCAGAAACAGGGTGGTGCCATACAGCAGGCCGACAATTCGCATCGTCGGAGAAACGGGAGCAACGAGGAGGACAAGACCGAGAAGGACGGCCCCGGGCAGGAGAAGGATCCCGCGGGCAAGCAGAATGCCCGTACTCGTTCGCTGGATCTGGCCGGGATGTGCCGCGATCTCGCGGATGCCGACCGTATCCAGTCCTGGATTGACGAGAAGGACGAAGTAAGACAGCAGTGCCGTTGCGAAGCCGATTACACCCAGTCCTGCGCTGCCGAGCACTCTTCCAACATACACGACGGCGACAAACCCGATCGCCTTCGAGAGAAACTCCCCCGCGCTGAGTGAGAGCACGTTTCTGAGGATGGAGCGTGTGGGAGGCGGCATGGGTCTTGTACAATAGATCTGTAAGGGATCGTGGCTGGTCTGAAGCTGGGATTGGCGTCACCTTCCGCCGACTGCGGAGGCGAAACCAACCGCACGGTGGACGCCGCCGAATTCGTCGTCGTCATAGTAGACAATCGCCCAGTACAAATTGTTCGCGTCCCATGTGTTGCCTTCGAGGGAGATCCAGTCCTGGTCAACGACATACCCGCGTTCCTCATCGTATCGGCCGAGCATATATTGATAGTCATATGTGCCACGCAGAAGCCACCGATCGACGATGTAATGCTCGATATCCTCGTCGAAGACCAGGCGATCTTCCGGCTGGGGATCCCAGTGGTTGAAGATGCCGGCGACAAAGACGTCCGCATGTTCGATACGTGTATGTTCGAGTTCAAACCGGACGCAGAGGTAATCCGCATCGAAGGAACGGAGGGGCAGTGTCTCGGCAGATCCGAAATAGCGGCTTGCATCCGAGCCGAAACGGAATCGCGTGAAATCGGGCCCTTCGAAGCGGGTGATGATTTTCCCGTCGGGGTATATCGCCGGACTGCGCAGATCAAGAACGCGGTAGCCGTTTCCGGGAGGCAGGTTTTCAAAGAGAAAGGTCTTTTCCCGTAAACCGATTCCTTCGACAAAGGTATTCGGTTGACGATCGTAACTGTCAACGCGGTACTGGTGGTAGAGGTCGAAATTCTTGTAGAAATCCACCGATCGGACGTAGTCTGCGAACAGCTGATCAGGGACGGCGATAGAAAGACGGAGGCGATGCACCTCATCGAAGGGCGGGTTGTACTGCGTCCAGATATCATTCGTGACGCGCAGGCCACTACGGACGATATTTTCCACGACGATAAATCGTCCCGAAGCATAGATTGTCTCATCGTCGAATTCATCGACAATGTCGAAAATCCAGTTTCCGGAATACAGGAAGCGGACAAAGGGATGGTCCTCACTGGGGAAGCGGTTTCGAAAACGCCACTGATAGTGCTTTGTTCCGGTCGTAGCCGGTTCGTACAACAGCTGACGCGTGTACGTGAAGAATTCGTCGCGAACAAAGAAGTCGGTGTCGATATTCCAGTCTTTGTCGCAATGAAAAAACCGTATCCGGAGGCGTGGTGGCATGTTCTCATTCACGTCAAAGCGGATGGTCAGGAAGGTCGCCAGGTCTGTTTCCGCAGACGCGCGTGCAGTATCCTCCTTGATGATGACCGGAAGATTGGTCTCGTCATCTCCTCCATAGATGCGGAGCCCTCGAATGAATGGCATGTCCGGGCAAGTTGGCTGCGCAGGGAGCGTCAAGGGCAGGAGCAGGAGGATCAGGACAACGAGGGGCTTCATGCGGATAAACTACGTGGTGCGCGGATAACAAGCAACGGGGATTGAAGGCCTCCCGGTATGTCGGCGACGAGAATGAGTCACGCTTTAATGTGAGGATGGAATGAACTATTGTCCGTCAATCGATTCCATACAGATTGAATAGATATATCCGTGCAACCGGTCCGGACAGCACTGTGATTGTGCGGTTCAATGCAGAGCGAGGTGGAATGACGGTCTTTTCAAAGGGCCCCGGGCACTTATATTGAATGATAAACGGCCATTTTTTCGTCCTTGAGGAAAAAAAGGGAAATATTATGGCTTTCGTTACATAATTTTAATGAAAATGTAAATTCCTTTTTATTATATTCACAGTACAGCGTATATTCCGGATGTTGTAGTCGGAAATACTGCTCCCGAGCGGCCTGTGCTTCAGGACGCAAGCCGCTCTGAATGCAGAGGTGATTGCAAGAAACAGGAGGAAGCCGTTTCCGGTGATTGCGTCGCGGTGAAACCAGCCGACTCGTCGGCGGTATCGTGCCATAGACGTGTATCGACCGGAGCACCATTTTCCCGACAAAAACAATGTGATTCTTTTCGGCGGCGATCATTGTTCCGCAATGATGCGGACACTCTCCACCGACGGGGGATCACATCAGACGTACACGCATAGCGCTCTTTGAAATAGCTACGAGCAGCCGGCGGTGTGATATGAAATGCCACCGGGAAGAGCAAGGAAAGGTCCCTTATATTAGCGGATATTATAGTCCTATATATCCTATTTTTAAGTCTATGTATAACAAGTGTTTACATGCAGGAGATCGTAAGTATTCATGAAATAGACAGCAACCCATACCCCACATTTTTCAACTTCAATCAGAGGAGTATACCATGGAAACAGTGAATGCAACCTTTTCCATCCGTACCGATTCCCAGAACATGTTTATCGACGTCCCGGTCGCCCCGATGCAGCCGGACGTTCGCGAGCGCACCCGCCCGGTGTTCACCGGTCTCGAGGATCACACGATTGCGATCGAGGATGCCAGTGAACTGACGCGGAATTACCGCAAGAGCGCAGGCAAAGGCGCAATCAAGGGAGGTTTTTTCGGACGTGCCGCCCTCGAGCAGGTGCTCTCCCAGGAGGGCGTGGTGGGCATACGCTATTATTACGCGCAGGAGAACAACGGTCGCCCGGTGCTCATCCTCGTCGGCGTCGATGAAAACGGCAAGGACATGATCGACGGGTTCCTCTGCGAGCGAGCTCTTCCGTGTCCACCGTTCTGCAGCCCCTGGAACCCGCTCAACAGTTGAGCCGGCTTCCCACGGCAGGGGCACAGGTGCACCCGCCGCGCAAGTGTGACATCCCGTCGAACCCGACCCAAACAGTGAATGTAAAAACCAGTGAATGCAGCCTTTTTCAGGAAACAGTGAATTATAGGAGTCGTACCATGAAGAACCAGGAAGCCACTTTCGTCGTCAATACCCCCGCAACCGATCTCTATGTCGACGCGCCGATCGCACCGGCACAACCGGAAGTTCGCGAGCGTACGCGTCCGGTGTTCACCGGCCTTGAAGATCACTCGATCTCGGTCGATGACGCCAGCGAACTGACGCGAAACTATCGCAAGAGCTCGGGCAAAGGTGCAATCAAGGGAGGATTTTTCGGACGCGCCGCCCTCGAGCAGGTGCTTTCGCAGGAAGGCGTGGTCGGTATCCGCTACTACTACGCACAGGAGAACAACGGTCGTCCGGTGCTCATCCTCGTCGGAGTGGATGAAAACGGCAAGGACATGATCGACGGGTTCGTCTGCGAGCGTGCCCTTCCGTGTCCGCCGTTCTGCAGCCCCTGGAATCCGCTCAACAGTTGATTTCCGCTTCGACGATTATGACCATCTCTGAATATGCAGATCAAAGGAATGTGAATATGGATGAGCGAAGATTGTATCAGACGACGGAATCCCCCGAGGGTGTTCGGGAACTGAATCACGATGCACCAATCGCACCGGCGGTTCCCCCATACCGCGAGCGAAACCGCCCTGTTTTCACAGGATTGGAGGATCACTCCATTGCACTCGAGGAAGCGGGGACACTCACGCACAACTACCGCATGGCGGCTGGACGAGGAGCAGTGAAAGGACGCTATTTCAGCCGAACATCGATAGAACAGATCCTCATGCAGGAGGATGTCGTCGGTATCCGGTACTACTATGCGAAGGATTCGGAGGATCATCCCCAGATGGTGCTGGTCGGTGTCGATGCTCACGGTCAGGATCTGACGGATGGATTCATCATTGGAAACGGTCTTCCTGTCTCACGTTTCCATGAACAGGCGAATCCGTTGAACGCATGAGCCTGTTTCGCAGGCGGGAAACACAGAGAAAAGAATCTTTGTGAAAGGAGCTGGGAGTCGTATATTTGACCGTACATGAGAGGGTTGTCCTTTTCAGGGACACCCGCTCGTGTACGTCGCCGTCCCGCCCACCGACAGATTCAGGATGACTGTGTTCGAGCCTGCATTCAGTCAGTTTTTCTTCGCGTCTCCAGGACATCCCGCAGCGACCGGATTCGATTTCGGTACCGCGGCGACAGGGCTGATCAACATGATCGGGGCCTGCAAGAGCCTGTGCCTCTCCACCGGGGAACCGTTCAGATGGATCAATTTCATCGGGTTCGTTTCCGGTTTTACCTGCATCATTCCCCTGATCATCGGATACAGGAAGCGACGGAGTCTGGATCCCGGATTGCGCCTGCTGCTGATCAATCTCCAGGTTGTTTTTCTCGTCGAGGTGATCAGCCTGGCTCTTGGACTACTTTACAAGCATCATATCATTACAATCCCTCCTCAGTATATCTATACTCTGTACACTCCGGTTGAATTCATCCTGTTCATGCTGATGTTTCGGCACTGGCATGCAGGGACGAGGATTCGAGCTGCTCTGACGGGAACAGTCTGGCTGTATCTCTGTGCCTGGCTCATCGGGAACGGGATTCTCCTTTCACAGGGTTTCAACGCCTGGCAGGAGGATCAACTGGACATGAATGATATCTACCTCTCCGTCCAGAGCGTGCTGTTCATCATCATTTCCATCGTTACACTGCTGAAGATGATCAACGACGAAACCACACCTGTCGTCAGCAATCCTGTTTTCTGGGTGACTGCAGCAATCCTCTTCTATTTCACCGGAAGCCTGTTCATTTTCACATTCCAAAGCCTGATTCTATCAGATCTCACTTCCAACATCATTCTGGCGTGGTACCTTCATTCTGCGCTGAACATTGTCAAGTATGCGTTGTTCGCGGTCGCATTCAGTACCGTGGGAAAAATGCATCCCCAGTTCAACATCACTGGATAAGCGCACATCCCGTATCTGCGGCCTCATCCTTTCCCTCCCGCTATTGAGAACAAGATTTTTTTCCCTATTTTACCCTCGTGCAGTGCCGCGGGTCCGAATGCTCATGGCTCGCCGGGTATCCGGTACCGGATGAGGTTCGAACCGTTGAACTGCGTACGGCTTGTAAGCCCATATTCCGCAACAAATTCCTGACGTTTTGGCTGAATCACCTCCCATTGAATGGGTTCTCGTCCTCGGGACAGTTGTTCTGCTGAGTCTCGCCGTCGGGATCATCGCGATCATCATTTTCCAGCAGCGAAAGATGTTTGCGATGCAACAGAAGAATCTCGAGCAACTCGCCGAAAGCGAGAAACGATACCGGCGTTTGGTCAAGCTTTCCCCTTTGCCGATGGTTGTCGCGGTCGAGGATCGCATCGTCTACGTCAATGATGCCGGGATCAAACTGTTCAACGCATCCAGCGAGGACGAAGTCTACAAGCAGTCTCTCTTCGACTTGCTTACCACGGACTTCGAACACCCCGAAAAGAACCGTTTCCCAACGATGCTGGGGTATGAGGAGGAGATTTTCAACGTCAAGGGCCAACTTGAAAAGCTGGATGGCCAAATTATCGACATCGAACTGACCGCGATTCCGATTTCCTTCGATGAACAGGCAGCGAAGCATATCGTGCTCCGGGATATCACGCAGGAAGAACGTCACAAGGCGGAACTGGTCGCCGCAAAGGAGCGCGCAGAGCAGTCGGACAAACTCAAGGATGCGTTCATCGCGAATATCTCCCACGAGATCCGTACGCCCCTGCACATCATTATCGGCTACAGCAATTTGATCACCAACGAATTGGTGGGGAACCTGTATCCCGAAATGGAGTCGTATTTCCAGGCAATCCGCCGCGGCAGCCAGCGGCTGATGCGCACCGTCGAACACATCCTCAACATATCGAGCATCCAGGTCGGTACGTTCTCCGTCCGCCCGGAGGAGATCCGCATCTCAGACCGCGTTGAGGAACTCGTTCAGGAAATGACTTCACTGGCGCAGAAAAAAGGTCTGTCGCTGAGCAGTACAACCGAATGCCCCGCAGCCATCATGTACGCAGACCGCTATTGCATCGATCAGGCCGTAACCAACGTCATTGACAACGCCATCAAGTTCACGAAAAGCGGAGAAGTCGCAGTCCGCGTGTATTGCCAGGATCGCCGCGTCTGCATCGAGATCCGTGATACCGGCATCGGCATCTCACCGGAATACCTGCCCAAGGTGTTCAGCGTTTTTTCGCAGGAAGCATCAGGCTATACCCGACCCTTCGACGGTCTGGGACTCGGCCTTTCACTGACCAAACGCTATGTCGAGCTGAACCGGGGATCCATCACAGTCAAGAGCCGGAAGGGCAAGGGGACGACATTTACCCTGCAGTTTCTCGCGGACAAGGTGGAAGAGCCCGTGTTTCGGCAGGAGGACATCTCACCAACCTACGTTCCGCTCGAACCACTGATTTCGCAGGAAGATGCGGGGGGCTTGCAATCGGTGCTGTTCGTTGAGGATGACGAGGAGACCCAGGAGTACATGGCATCACTGCTCTCGCGCGAGTACAAGCTCCGCATTGCATCGACCGCAGGGTCCGCGTGGGAGATTCTCGAAAGCACGCCGATCGATCTGGTGTTGATGGACCTCTCCCTTCAGGGGGATGAAGACGGGATCTCCCTGACGCGGCGCATTCGACGAGACGAACGTTTCGATCGCCTGCCGATCATTGCCGTAACCGCTCACGCCTTCCCTAAAGACCGCATTCAGAGTCTGGAAGCCGGATGCAATGCCTACTTTTCCAAACCGTTTCAGATCGAGGAATTGAAGCGGTCGATGGAATCCTTCCTCGGTGTCGACGGGAAAAAATCATAACCGCATCGCGACAACCACAATTCCTTTGACCGCGGAGACGATATTCTTCGATGCGTCCAGAAGTTCCAGCAGAGCAACGTAGGGCCCGATTCGCACACGGCGCCCATCGTCGTCGAGACCGTCCCACACCGCCGCGAAGCTGCGTCCCATGGGCGCATTGTTGACCAATGTCCGAACCGTCCGGCCATTGACATCGTAGAGCCTGAGCCGTGCCTGGCTCAACGCCGTGGGTGCGGTGCAGGTGATGATACAGTAATCCTCGAATCCGTCGCCATCCGGAGAGAAGGGGATCGGACTGATCGAGAGCCGGGCGTCTCCATCGCATTTTTCCGGTGGGATGATGGAATGGATGGAATTTCTCCTGCCCGGGGTTCCGCCCAGTGGATCGGTGCAGCTTCCCCAACCGTGTGATCCGTTTCCGTGGAGGGTGGGATGAAGCAACTCGAGTGAGCGCCCCGCGGTGGATGCGAGAAAAGGATGATGCCACGTCGCATCATAGGCGATGCTGTCAATGACCTTCCCGTCCTCGTCGAGGAGAAGGATTTCATCGCCGGAGTTTCCGAGTCCGAGCGAGGAGCGCCCGAGAATTATGCAGGGATGTTCTGTCACGAGTCCCAAACCGGGAAAGCGGGTAAGGATACTGGAGTCCGCTGCGATGACGGCGTGCTGACCGGACCGGAGAGGGGGGATGTTGTCTGGAAACCGAAGCATGCTACGCTTGCCGGAGCTTGCCGGGGCACCGGCGAGTGCGAAGTTCGAGATGTCGACAATGGTGTCGGAACGATTGAACAGCTCAACCCATTCGCTGTTCTCCGGCAGGGGTTCAAACAGAATTTCATTGATGATGACGGCATATCGATCCACCGTCGGTGCGGA
>JAFGKR010000362.1 GCA_016928515.1 Bacteroidota bacterium
CAAGCTGCACATTTTCGAGACCGCGGGTCACCACGCGGGCGGCACTGCGGGCACCGAGAAAAGTGAGGATGGGAGTGCCGCGCTGCCTGAGTGTCTCCGTGAGATGGGGAAACGGTGCGACTCCTATGCCGCCGGCCACAATCACTGCGGTTCCGAAGGATTTCTCGTAGCCGAACGTATTGCCCAACGGACCGAGCACACCGATCGTATCGCCAGGTCGTTTCCCGGCGAGAATGTGTGTTCCTTTACCTAGCAGGGAAAAAAGGATTTCACATTCGTCACCGAAAACACGGGAAATACTGTACGGGCGACGCAGCAGCGGTTCCACCGCTTCACTGACGAGGATATTGAGGAATTGGCCGGGTTTGAGCTGCGCGGCGAGTTCGGGACTGTGGAAGCGCAGAGCAAAGGTCTCTTCCGCGACCTGTTCGTTCGCGGTGACTTCCACATCGGCATTGATCACGGACATGCTATTTTCCCTTGGTGGGCGGAGGGGGTGAGAGGCGCCGGAGGGTATCCCCGCCCGGCAGTGTATTCGGTGTGAGTGCATTCGGCCTGCGGCGTATCGCTTCATCGATCGTCGGGGCGTCTCCGTCCGGTTCCAGCGGCGGATTGGACAAGTCCGGCGGATTGGACGAGTCCGGCTGCCCTGAGTCGTTGGAATTCTCATCATCTCCACCGGGTGGCCGCAGGGGGAAATCTTCATCCAGCGTCGGATCGACAGTTTTTTCTTCCGTTCGCGCGGAATCACGCAGCACTTTGAGTTCTTCGTCAAGCAGGGGGTTCCGATACCGTTGTTCCTGACGTTTCCGTTCCTCCTCGGCGCGGGCACGTTGTTCGGTGTCGACGGCCTCCCGCTGTATTCGCTGTTCCTCCGCTTTCCTGGCGTTCTCGATCGCTTCAAGAATCTCCTTCCCGCGTTTCGAGTACGGTGACTCCGGATGCTTCTCGACCATGTCGCGATACATCGCAAGCGCTTCCTCTCCGCGATTCTCTTCGTAATGCATGGCGATGGCGAGTTGTGCACGTAAGGCCTGCTCCGAGTTCGGGAAGGATTGCATGACCTCGCGCATCATCGCGAGGCCGCGTTCCCTGCTGCCGTTCTCGAGTTCGTTTGCGGCGAGTGTGTAGGCCTCGAGGGCAAGAGCCGTCGAATCCTTGGGAAGCGGCATCCCGCGGTTCTGCATGATACTGAATGCATACCGATTCAAGGGGAATTCGCGAATGAGCCGATCCTCGATTTCCCGCGCCAGTTCCTCGTTGCCCTCCTTGCGTTCTATCGCCGCCATGGTATAATATGCCTGCGACCGCAGCGAATCGGAGAGATGGTTGTCCAATGCCTTTTGATAGTAGAATCGAGCAGAGTCGACATTTCCGATCTGGTCGTACATCTGCCATCCCATCTCCATGTAAAGCGTGGCGATGACCGAGAGAAGAGAATCGGGATCCGTGGTTTCGAGATCAATGCGACGGTACTCCGGTCCCGCCATACTAAGTGCCTGCTGCGTGTTCTGCATGCCCACCATGACGGCTTCCTTCTGCCGTTCCAACTCACGTTCCCAGGGATTGATGCGACCGGTGTTCCGGCCATGCGGACGCCGTCGCCGGAAACGCTGTGCCATGCGCTCCTCCTCACTGAGATTCGTATCGCTGACCCCCTCCTTCTCCTTCTTCTCGCGGTCGAGCGAGTCGGCAATCACCTGCAGGGAATCACGAACCCGCAGGGAATCCGGGTTGAGCACAAAAAAGAGTGTTGTATCCTTCATGGAAATCTGGTTGCGGAGCTTGCGGTATTCGCCGAAGATCTTTGCGCGATCTCCGCCGCGCTTGGCTGACTCGGTCCCGGGAAACGCCAGTTTGGCCTTGTCGTAATTGTCGTAGGCGTTGTCATAGTCGCCGAGATCCGTCTCGTAAATGCGTCCCTTGGCGAAATATGCATCCGCCGCCTCGGCGCGCCCTTTGAACGTCGTGTCCACGAAGGTGTATTGCTCCAGTGACGCGCGGAATGCGTCTCGTGCGAGACTGTCATCGATATCCAGGTAGCGCTTGTGATAGGCGTAGTACAGGTGGGCGATCTCGAGCTGAATTTTGCTGTCGTAGTCGAGGTACAGTGGATTCTCGAGCATATTGATCAGGGTATTCCCGGCTTCATCGAGATCACCGTTTTCCCGCGTGAGTTTCGCATAGTTCAGCTCCGCGATGAATGCCAGTTCCGTGCTCGGATCCAGTTGAAAAATGTCACGATAGGCCTGTGCGGCTTTTTCCTTTTCTCCGATGAGCTCGTACTCCCGTGCGAGGGCGAGTTGCACGTCCATACGCTGGTCACGGTCAGCTGCGAACTCCGCTGCCTGTTCGAATTTGCGCACGGCGGTTTCGCGGTCTCCGATGACAATGTACATGTTCCCGAGTTCGAAGTAGGCCATCGAAGCGATGTCGGCTTCCCCCTCCTCAATGGCTGCCTCGATTGCGCGCTGCAGCATGCTCTCGGCAAGGTCGTATCGCTCGAGACGCATGTAGGATTTTCCGAGCCAGAGAATGGCTTCCGGAACGAGGTCGCTGTCGGGATAGCGGTCGAGCAGCTCCTGGAATTTCCGTTCGGCCCGGAGCGGTTCGGATTTGTACACGTAGCTTTTCCCGATCAGCAGGAGAGCATTATCCACCCACTTGCTCTTTGGATAATTGATCAGGATGCGGGAACATTTTTCGATCACCTTGTCCAGAAGCACCAGCGCGGATGACGGTACGCTGGAGTGCATCATCATCATGTCCTGCTGCATCTGCCGGCGCTCCGTCTCCGGAATATCCTCCGGGATTTCCATCGCTGGAGCCCCGGAAATCGCATTGGGATCGTTTGCCCGCTCCGCCTTGCGCTGTGCGATCTCTTCCTCCGCCTGATCGAAGGTCCGTTTCGCATTGTAGTACGTATTGAAGTATCCGGTGGCGTTCTGCCAGCGGACATCCATGAATTCCATGACCGCGCATCCCTGCAGGAGGAACGCGACAGTCAGAACGAGCAATACGGGTCGAAAATGCTTGCGTCGGATCACAGATGGATCAGCAGTGTTTCAACAATGTGCTATCGGGAAAAGTAGTGGCCCGAAGCACAGAAAAACAAGTCAAAGGAAAATACGGCATTCATTCCCCCCCGACAACGGGGGAAAAGGTTCACGATGCCAGCAGACGTTCGTAGAAGGCTTCGTAAAGCGGCACGATCCGCTGCTTGTCGTACACCTCGACCGCACGTCTGCGAGCGGCATGCGAAAAAACAGCGTACTTTGCGTCATTGGTCAACAGCTCCACCGCGTAGCGCGCCATGCGATCGATGTCCCCGATTTCCGCGATATATCCGGTTTCCGCATGCAGGTTCACCTCCGGAATGCCGCCGATACTCGTGGATATCACCGGCAGACCGCAACTCATGGCCTCGAGCGCGGAAAGGCCGAAACTTTCGGACTGACTCGGCAGCATGAACAGATCGGATGCAGCGAGGATGTCGACCAATGCATCCTGCTTGCCGAGGAAACGGACATGCTCACAGATGCCGAGCTCGCGGCACAGATTCTCGCATTCCGAGCGATCCGGACCGTCTCCAATCAGCAGCAGTTTCGCGGGAAGCGACTCGAGCACTTTTCCGAAGGTGCGGATGACATCGGGGACGCGTTTCACGGGACGAAAATTCGACGTATGGACGATCACCTTCTCACCCCCTGGCGCGAACAGCTCGCGATACTTGCATGACTCACGAGGTGCGTACACTTCTGTGTCGATGAAGTTGGGAATCATCTCGATGTCACGCTCCAGCTGATACGTGCTGATGGTCTTTTCCCGCAGGAAGCGCGATACCGCGGTAATACCGTCGCTGTTCTGCAGCGCGAAACGCATCAGCGGAAGGAAAGACGGTTCGAGTCCGACCAGCGTCGAATCGGTCCCGTGCAGCGTGGTGACCGTGCGGATGTTCTCCGCTCCGAGGATCTGCCGGGCGAGATACGCACTCACCGCGTGCGGGATGGCATAATGCATGTGCATGATATCCAGCTTCTGGTACTGCACGACCTCGACCAGCTTGCTTGCAAGAGCCAGCGTGTACATGTCGAAATCGAACAGCGGATATTTTGCCATCTCCACCCCGTGGAAATACACCCCCTGGTGGAAGTGGTCGAGGCGAAACGGTCGATCGTAGGTAACGAAATGGATTTCATGCCCGCGCTCCGCCAGCGCGAGTCCGAGTTCCGTCGCCACGACACCGCTGCCGCCGTATGTGGGATAACAGGTGATGCCGATATTCATGGCTGGAAGACCTCCCCGGGATTGTGTACCTTGATGTGCATGGAATACTGATTCTCTCTATGGTCAAGCCGGAATCTCAATCGACACATGAGCCAGAAGTCGAAAAATACACCCGAGCAGCCGGATGCGCCTCAGGCGCAGACGACCCGCCGAAGTGCCGCGCAGCAGGACGGAGGCGGGGAGCGGAATGACTCCTACCGGACGATCGCTGCTGCTGCCGAGACAGAAATCAAGATACTCGGTTCGCGATTTCTATCCTACGCAAAACCCGTGCCCAGCGGGGATGCATTTCTTTCCTTCCTCGGGGAATTGCGGACAATGCACCACAGCGCCACACATCACTGCTTCGCGTGGCGGATGGGAATGGACAGGGAGGATTTCCGCTACAGCGATGACGGCGAACCCAGCGGCACCGCGGGGAAACGTATTCTCGGCTCCATCGACAGAGAGGGATTGACGGATGTGGGAATCGTTGTCGTGCGCTATTTCGGTGGCACGAAGCTGGGCGTCGGCGGTCTCGCCCGCGCCTACAGCGACGCGGCCGACGCCGTTCTCGCCGCCTGCCGCATCGAGGAGCGCTTCATCACCGATGATCTCGCAATCGTTTTTCCCTACGATATGACCAGCCAGGTGCATCACGTCATCGAGCTGCACGACGTCGAAGTCCTCGAGCGGGAGTATCTCGACGATACGCGATACACTGTCCGAATTCGGCTTTCGAAAAAGGAGCGCTTTCTGGAAGATATGGACGCGTTCACGAACCGGCAGGTGCACCTTCCTCCGACGGATTGAATTCCCCTTCGAACCATCCTTCGTTCCGGGCGAACGTCTTCGCGTTCCACGCGCGACGGAGGGATACGAACGGAATATAATCCGTCCTACAGATCGGCCTCGACGACGAATCCCTCGATGAGTTGCTCCGGGATGCCGTCCAGAAAGCGCGACGGCTTGCTGAGTATGGTGCCCGTCGCGCGGTCATAAATGTTGGTAGGATAGGTAAGGTACAGCCGTTGCCTGGCGCGCGTGCAGGCGACATAAAAGAGACGCCGCTCCTCTTCCATGGATTCGAGGTCCTCCGCCGCCGCGCTCACCGGGAAGCGTCCATCCACCAGATACATGACGAACACGCTGTTCCACTCCAGTCCCTTCGCGGAATGGATGGTCGACAGTGTGACGAATTCATCCTCATGGCCCTCGGGCAGCAGATCCTCCACGCTTTCGTTCGGCGGTTCGAGCGCCATGTCCGTCAGCATGATCGAGAGCTGACTGTAGCGCTCGGCGATGGTACGAAACATTTCGAGATCTTTCATTCGTTTGGGATGATCGTCATAGCGCGCCTTCAGAATCGGCGTGTAATAGCGCAGGAGGCGCTCGACCTTGTCACCCGGTGCCATACCGTGCACAGCGATTTCCCGGAGCACGTCCAGCAACACCGGAATCTCCTCCCCGCGCGCGATCTGCCGGAGGCGCTCGTCGGCGCTCTTGTGCAGGATGTTCATGCCGCGCACGATCTCGTCGGTCACGCGTTCCGCGGTCACCGGACCCACTCCGTCGCAGAGCATCAGCACGCGCGTCCACGACACGATGTCCTTCGGATTCTCGACGATGCGCAGGTAGGCGAGCATGTCCTTGATGTGCGCGGTCTCCATCAGTTTCATACCACCGAACTTGACGTAGGGGATGTTCGCTCGCGCGAGCTCGATTTCGAGATCGAAGGAATGGTAACCGGCGCGGAAAAGCACTGCGATTTCCTTGAGCGGTACGCCTTCTTCCCGCAGTTCGAGGATTTGTTGCGCGATGAATCGCGACTGCGTGTTCTCGCCTTCCATCGCGATGAGCGCCGGCGGCATGCCGCTCTCTTTCCGTGTGAACAGCGTTTTGGAATATTTCTCCGCGGCGAGACGAATGATCTCGTTCGTGAAATCGAGAATGGGCTGCGTGCTGCGGTAGTTCTCCTCCAGCGTGATGACGCGCGCGCCTTCAAAGTCTTTCGGAAAATCCATGATGTTGCGGAAATTCGCACCGCGGAAAGAGTAGATGCTCTGCGAGTCGTCACCCACCACCATGACGTTGTCGTGCGTTGCCGCAAGCCGGCGGATGATGCGCGCCTGCAGACGGTTGGTGTCCTGGTACTCGTCCACCATGATGAAGCGGTAACGGTCGGACTGCTTCCGCCGGATCTCCTCATGCTTCTCGAGCAAGGTGACGAGATTGACGAGCAGGTCGTCGTAGTCCATCACGTTGTTCTGCCGCTTGTACGCCACATACGCCTGCGCGAGCGCCTCGATTTCGTCGACCTGTTCGGCGAACTGCGTGAAATCCTTCGCGATGACCAGCTCCAGCGGTGTGAGCGTGTTGACGGAACTGCTGTACATCCGTTGCAGCGTCTGCTTGCGCGGAAAGCGCTTGTTCTTCGTCGCCAGTCCCATGCGCGTGCGCAGCACGTTGATGACATCCTCGGAATCCCCCTGATCCAGGATAGTGAAGCTGCTGGTGTATCCCAGTTCTCCCGCATGTCGGCGCAGAATCATGTTGGCAAAGGAATGGAAGGTCCCGCCGGAAACACGCTCGGTGCGTTCGTCGAGCAGCAGCGACGCGCGGCGCAGCATCTCACGCGCGGCCTTGCGGGTGAAGGTCAGCAGCAGCACCGATTCCGGATGCAGGCCCTGCTCGATCAACCGGGCGACGCGGTAGGTGAGCGTGCGGGTCTTGCCCGTACCCGCGCCTGCCACGACCAGCACCGGACCCTCCAAGTGCGCCGCCGCCTCGTACTGCGCTTCGTTCAGCTCGTCCCGGTACCGGATGCGAAAGCGATTCTCATCCGACGTGATCAGCGTGAGGCTGGATTTTTTCAGCGTGATTTTCTTCACCTCATCACCTCTTCACTCGCCTTCAACAAGTCTCCGCCTCCGACCGTTTCACCTTGTAACCTTGTAACCTTGTAACCTTTTAACCTTTTCACCTTTTCACCTTTTCACCCCGCCTGAGGCGGGTCTCCGGCCGCCGGCATCCGACTTTTCACCTTTTCACGATCCCTTCGCCAAACCGTTCAATGAAATCCCGCACCACCGGATCGTCCGCGTCGCGGAATTCCGCCGGCGTACC
>JAFGKR010000363.1 GCA_016928515.1 Bacteroidota bacterium
ATAGCCGAGTGACAACGTGGACGTGAGCGTGTGGGAGAATGCCAGTGCGAAATCCGGGGCGAGATAGGAGACCTGATATGCCGGTGTGCCCGTGAGCGGGAGCGTCAGTCCGGCAACGAGCGCCGAGCGCGGAATCCATCCTCGTTCCGGCGTCAGCGCCGTCTTCACGGAGACCACCAGGGGTGTCACACCGGGATCGCTGCCTTCACGTTCCGGATCATCGACACTGTCTCCATCAAAATAATCCGGATCGTAACGCCAGTTCCAACGCGTATGCGTCGACGCGAGGCGGAATTCGAAACGCTCTCCCAGGCCGATGCGGAGGAGTCCGGCCGGCAGCAGCCACTTGTTGTGCGTATAGATGGCTTCCTCCGGCTGAAAACGCTCGGGTGCGCGTGGCGTGAATTCGGATCGCTGCCATGTGAATCCCGCTTCGAAAGAAACGTATCCCTCAGGCAGGATACCGGTGGGGATCGCCCTGCCCGGACGGTCGGGTGCATACGCATCCTGTGCCGAGGCGACCGCGTGGAAGAGGAAAAGCGTCAGGATGCTGAGGAAAGAGATGTATCGCATAGTTGTTGAGAGTGGAATTCGTGATGGTACATGTGAACAGAATAATACCGCAATCAGTCTGTCAGTTGGACACGCCAGGACACACCTGTACCGAGGAAGTGTTCCATGCGACGGTGTATACCGAACGCATCCTCATGCAGGGTAAGGCCAGCGGAGGCATCCAGCTGCAGATCGGGAGAAAGCAGAACGGTCATCCCGGCGTCGAATGCGTGCACCGGAGCCGCGTCACCCGCGAGATCACCGAAGATTTCGGCGAAGAGGGAGAATGTTTCCGTTACGCCTGCCCCGAACGCAAGGGAATACAGACCGGTGTGTGCGGACGTCTCTCCGGGAGAGGCGATACCGAGATTATATCCGAGAGAAAAGCGATCGCTGAGCGTATGCGCGAATGCAAGACGGATTTCCTGCGTCATCCAGCGCGGACTGAAGTACCTGCTGCCCGAGGCGGGAATGGTCACGGAAGCGAGAATCGCGGTTTGTGGAATCCATCCCTTTTCATGCAGGAGGTGGGCTTTCACCCCGAAGGTAACCGGTTGTACGCCGAGGGTATCCAGTTCCATCGCGGGATATCCACGGTTTGTGGGATCGAATATTGCGGGATCACGGGTCACGCGTTCCATCGCCAGCGCGGTTGCCGCACGGAACTCCATCGCATCGGAAATACCGAAACGAAGAAGAATCCCGGGTATCTCGGTATAGTCCCCAACGGCCGCATCGGCATGGAAGCTTGCTCCAATGCCGTGTGCAGCAGTCGCAATCGATTCCCACAGGAGTCCCGCCTCGATCTGCAGCCATCCTGCAGGGACGATGGAAGCGGATTCCGTCTGATCGGGACGATCAGTGACGAGCGGGTGAGTGTGTTGCGCATGGACAAATGCGCTGAGGGCAATGCAGAGGAGCACGAGCAGGAATCCGTATCGCATATCAACCCTTGCGTGAATGCATCCGCTCAAGAAAAGCCGCCAGGGCCGTACACGGGGAAAATTGCGGAACGCACACGGTAATCTGCGCGGCCTTCTCCCGGCTCAGACTGTGCTCGCGGCCATTCAAGGCGAAGGTGACCGTGGAGGACTCGATGCTGCTGCGAAGGATTGTCAGGTGGCTTCCGGGCAGACAACCGATGTCCACGAGGTGACGGAGGAACAGGGGATCGTGGTCCGGTACGGAAGCTGTCCGTACTTCCGTCCCCGCTTCGGCCTCGAGCAGTGTCGTTGCGGGAACGTCGGGGAGGCGGCCGTCGACAGCGGGTATCGGATGTCCGTGCGGATCGTACTGCGGATGTCCGAGTACACCGCTCATCTTCTCCTCGAGGTACGTCGATATATGGTGCTCGAGTGCATCCGCCTCGTCGTGTACAAGGTAGAGCGGGTACCCGAGCTTCTCGGAGAGATAGAGCTCTGCGATACGGTGTCGCCGGAGAAGACGGATGGCGATATCGCGTCCCTCCGGTGTCAACTGAATACCACCGTACGGCTGATACTGCAGCAAACCCTGGGAGGAGAGCCGCTTGGCCATGCCGGTCACCGAGGCCGACGAAACCCCGAGTCGATGCGCGATCTGTGTCATCGTGAGGTCGTCATCCCCCTCCAGCGCAAAGAGGATTTTCAGATATTGCTCCGCCGAACGGGATGCCATTTTAATCCAGCCTAAAAAATATTTTAAGTACAATTAAAACGAATGTGATGATTAGTTTGCCAAAATGCAAGCGGCAGGAAGAAATTTGATGAGTTCGACGCAGGTAATTCATGGAAATTGAGAGGGTTAGGGCACGACAGGTCAGGTCTTCCCGCCTTGTATTTTCTACCGGTCAGTCGTACATTTTTATTTTACTTCAGATTCGTTCTTTCCACATGCACGAATATATCGGCGCTGTTCATATCCACTCGAATTACTCCGACGGAACCGGAGCATTTCCCGATATTATTCGGGCCGCTTCCGAAGTCGGACTCGATTTCATCATGATGACCGACCACAACACCCTTCGACCGAAGAAGGACGGCTGGGAAGGATGGCAGCAGAACGTGATGGTTCTTGTCGGATATGAGATCAATGACCGGGCAGACAGGAATCACTATCTCGCTTTCGGGCTGGACAAGACCGTCGGCGTGCGTATCCCGGCTCAGGAGTACGTACGTCGCGTGCGTGAACGGGGTGGTGTCGGTTTCATCGCGCATCCGGACGAGGAACGCAGCAGCATGCCCGAACATCCGCCGTACCCATGGACGGCCTGGGACAGCGATGCGTTTGACGGGATTGAAATCTGGAATCACATGAGCGAGTGGATGGAAGGATTGACAGAGGAAAACAAATTTCAGCGCTTCATTCATCCCCTTCGTTCCATTACCGCCCCGCCTCCGAAAACCCTCGCACGCTGGGATGCGCTCAACCGAACACGTCGTGTCGTCGGCATCGGTGGAACAGACGCGCACGCTCACAAGGCGGATGTCATGGGATTTTTTGACGTCGAAGTGTTCCCGTACAAAGTCATGTTCAAGAGCATCCACACGCATGTCCTTCTCGACGAACCCATCCGCATCATGGAGGACGAGCATTTCGAGGAGGATAAACGACGTCTTCACGATGCCCTCCGACAGGGACATTGCTTCGTGGCGAATTCCTACTACGGGAATGCACGCGGATTCGCTTTTTACGCCACCACTGCCACCGAGACCTGGCAGCAGGGTGATTTCATTCTCTTCCCGGGGGAGGGGAAGCTGGCTCTGCATGTCGAATTGCCGCAACGTGCACGACTGCGCTTGCTCCGCAACGGTGCGTGCGTTACCGAGACCGAAACGCGGGAACTGACCCACACCGTGCGCGAAACGGGTGCATGGCGTGTCGAGGCATGGATCGATGACAGAGGCTGGATTTATTCAAATCACATTCGCATCGGACACGAGGACGGCAGCTGCTGACAACACCCTGCCGCATCCGCAACAGAATAGAACATGATCAATTCTACGCCCCCTTTCCCGGAAGAAATCGACAAACCGCGTTCCAACTGTGCGCTCGTCGGTGTGTACGGCGATTCCGCCGCTTCCACCCTGACGTATTACGGCCTTCATGCGCTGCAACATCGCGGGCAGGAAGCGTCGGGGATCGTCTCCTGCACGAGATCCGGTAACGGAGCCCCGGCGTCGAAACTCCGCATTTTCAAGGGACCCGGACTCGTCACCGAGGTGTTTTCCAATCAGGAGATTCTCGAGAATCTCCTCTCCGGGGATATCGCCATCGGACATAACCGCTATTCGACCACCGGATCGGACAATCTGGAGAATATCCAACCTTTCATGGTCAATTACCGCGATGGACAGCTGGCCGTCGCGCACAACGGCAACCTCACCAATACGCGAAGCCTGCGAAAGGCCTTGCAGGACGAAGGAACCATCTTTCAGACCTCCACCGATACCGAGGTTTTTCTGCATCTGACGGCGCGCAGCAGGGCGGAGACGCCGGAAGACCGCATCATGGACGCGCTGAACACCGTTCGTGGAGCATACTCGCTTGTCATGTTGCACGGTGACACACTCATCGCGGCGCGCGATCCACACGGATTTCGTCCGCTCTGTCTCGGACGGCGTGGCGATGCCTGGGTGGTCGCATCCGAAACCTGTGCGCTTGACATCATGCAGGCGGAATATGTTCGTGATGTCGAGCCGGGTGAGGTGCTGTTTTTCGATCACCGGATGGAGGGAAGCGGGGAACCCGTGCAGCGCAGACTGGATCTCACGCCGGAACGGTATCATCACTGCATCTTCGAATACATCTATTTCTCCCGTCCCGATTCCCGCATCTTCGGTGAGAACGTCGACAAAATCCGCCGCCGCCTGGGTAAGGCGCTTGCCGAGGAACATCCGGTCGAGGGAGATCAGGACGATCCCGTGTTCATCATGGCCGTTCCCGACAGTTCCAATACCGCAGCGGTGGGATTTGTGCGCAGCAGCGGGAAACGTGGCATCGATGCTCGCTTCGAAATCGGACTCATCCGCAATCACTACATCGGCCGTACCTTCATCCAGCCCGGACAGGAGAAGCGTGAGGTGAAGGTCCGCATGAAATTCAACACGGTCAAGGGGGTGATCGAGGGGCGCAAGGTCGTGATCATCGATGATTCCATCGTCCGCGGGACGACAAGTCGCCTGCTGATCAACCTGATACGGGAAGCCAATCCCCGTGAGCTGCATGTGCGCATCAGCTCGCCACCGATCGTGAGCGGTTGTCCGTACGGTATGGACTTTCCGAACCGCGCCGAACTGATCGCCCATCAGAACGGGGGAGATGTGGAAAAAATCCGTCAGGAGATCGGTGCGGATACGCTCGGGTACCTGTCTGTGGAAAAATTGCTCAGCACGGTGAGCCACGAGGGCAAATGTGGGTATTGCACCGGTTGCTTTACCGGAGAGTATCCCGTGCCTGTGGAGGAAAACATGCGAAAGGATGAGCACGAAGCCTGATGTCCGGATCGAGTATCCATATCGCAGCTCTGCCTGTTGCTCTCACGCTCGTTTTCGTCGGAGCTGTGCTGCTCTACGCAGAGGGTCGAGAGCAGCCGAAGGTGCGCTTGAGTCCGCCACCGGCGGACGGTGGCCGAGAGCAGCCGAAGGTGCGCTTGAGTCCGCCACCGGCGGACGGTGGCCGAGAGCAGCCGAACGTGCGTTTGAGTCCGCCACCGGCGGACGGTGGCCGAGAGCAGGCGCAGCTTCCCCCGGGTCCGTCGCAGGACGGCGG
>JAFGKR010000082.1 GCA_016928515.1 Bacteroidota bacterium
GACGGCAAGGGTGGCAAACACGTCACTGACGATTGCCGCCGCAATCCAGCCGAAGCGCACCGGGAAGGTATTGTATCCGGTTGCCCAGCGGCGCTTGAACGGCGTGTACGTTGCCAAGCCGATCGCACCGACAGTTGCGAGCCAGAGGTTGTGCGGATTGAACCAGGCCAATCCCGCAGCGACAGCAGCGAGTCCGACAAGACTGACGATGCCGACCTGCCGGGGTGTTACAAGGCCCTTCACGAGGGGGCGGTACGGCGATGACAGCGCGTCCGTGTCGGTCTGGAAACAGTCCGTCAGTGCCTGTCCGAAGCCGTAGGAGAGGAATCCTGCCGTTCCCGTCACCACGATGACCGCGATCCCTGGATTACCCGTGGCGAGTCCGGCCAGCACGGTGATTCCGGAAACGAACAGCAGATAGGGACGCATCGTGATCACGTATGCACGAATGAACGCGATACTCGGAATGGCTACGGGAGAGATGATGGGCTGTGTCTGCATGATTGCACCGTTGTTTGTGTTCTCTGCAGTCAAATACGCAATTCCGCCGCCGCGGGATGTCACCATTCTGTCATCGTGCCGTCAAACATTGTATCCCTCGTTGCACAGTGTTAAAATGGACTGTGATTCTCCTAATTGATGTGTTTTTTTTTGTTTTTTCTCCAGAATCGCTAAATTTATCTCGAATGGATGCGGGATGTACTTCCCTGGAGAGTGGTGATTGTGGTGTCTTGCATTTCCGGAGGAGAGAATCCCGCACAGTGCGGAGATACCGTGGATTGAGGGGTAACCGCGCGTCCATTTCCTGATCCGTCATTTTCCTGGAGCAAACGGAGCCCGGCCGGTTCTCACGGACCGGCCGGGATCAGGATCCCGCCTTCCTTTTGACCTTTTCCTGACAATTCCCTGACACAATTCCCCCGCGCCGTTTCGATGTTTCCGTTGAAAGCAAATCGAACGGAGGCCCTCATGCCACACAGCGATCAATACAACGGCGTTCTCATCACCGGCGCCACTGGCGGAATCGGACGTGCACTGCCGGTCCTTTCTGCGGATCATGTTGCCCGCTGTGTCATCCGCTCGTTCCGTCACGGAGGCTTCGAACGCACGATTCCCCGCTTCTGCAGCGCGCCGGTGCGACTCGTGGCCGCATTTCCGTTGCTGTACACCATGCTCCGGCCACTGTTGCGCAGCATCGGTGCGGTCGGCCGGCGTCGCTATCACTCCGCTTCGTCTCCCGTTGGTCAAACACAGGACATCGCTCACGAAATCGCGCGGAGAGATCCACATGAAACCCTTCAGACGTAAGCCCAAACTCCTGATCATCGTGCTGTTCCAGAACCTGCTCGATGAGGAACCGTATTATGCGCGTAATCCGGCACCACCGCTGCCGGGTCTTCTGCTCGCAGGGATGACGCCGCCGCTCGTGGATGTGGAGGTGCTGCACGAAATGGTGCGTCCCATCGACTATCTCACCGATGCGGATTTCATCGCCCTCAGTTTCATGGATTATTGCGCGCCGCACGCATACGAGGTCGCCGCACGTTTCCGCGCCAAGGGTCGCATCGTGGTGGCTGGCGGGAAATATATCACGAATTTCCCTGAGCGTGCGCAGCGGCATTTCGACAGTATCCTCGTCGGTGAGGCTCAGGGGGTCTGGCCGCGGATGGTGGAGGACATGGTGGAAGGATGTCTGCGTCCCCGCTACGTCGCCGATCCGGAGGCGTCACTGGACGACATTCCACCGCCGCGCTATGATCTCGCGGAGAAGGTGTTCAGCACACCCATTGTCACCGAGGCAACCCGCGGGTGTCCGCACAGCTGTACCTTCTGCCAGCTGAATATCGATCCGGTGACGTATCGCATGCGTCCGGTGGCGGATGTGATCCGCGACCTGTGCAGTACGGAGGGACTGCCTTACCACAAGCGGAAGTTCGCCATGCTGCTGGATAACAATCTCGGAGGAGACATGGCCTATGCGAAAAGCCTCCTTCGGGAAATCGCAGCGCTGAAGCTCTGGGGCCTGGGTGTGCAGTGCAGCATCGAATGCCTGCGGGATGAGGAATTCGTCCGGCTGCTTCAGCAGGCGCGCTGTCGCATGGCTTTTCTGGGGATGGAATCCCTCAACGACCGCAGCCTGGAGAGCGTGAAAAAACGGCAGAATCGCGTGGAGGAATACCGGGAGCTGTTCGCCCGTCTGCACAGTGTCGGCATCCTCACCTTCACCGGCCTCATGTTCGCGCTGGACGAAGATGACAGCGCATACTATGAATCGCTTCCGGAACGTCTGGAGGAAGTTAATCCGGCGGTCATTCTTTCTTCCATCGCCATTCCCATCGTCGGTACACCGCTGTACTGGAAAACGCTGGCGGAGGGACGCATCCGCGACCACGAGCTGTCGCATTACGAGGGTGACCACCTCGTGTTCGAGCATCCCACTCTCACACGTGAAGATGTCTTCACAGCCTACCGCGAAGTCAACCGCCGTTTCTTTTCCTGGAGCGCGATCGCGCGCCGCTGGTGGCGCATTGTGCGTTCGCAGCGCCGGAATGCCAGCCTCGTCTCCGTGTTCTTCCGCATTCTCATCATGAGCGGCATATACTTTAAACTTTCGGTCTTCCAGCGACAGCACGCCACAGAGCGTGTCCTGCAGAAGGGGAAGGGAAAAGAGGAGCGAAGGGTTTTTTCCGCAGCTGCGATGTAGGAGTGGCAAGATGGCAGGATGGCAAGATGGCAGGATGGCAAGATGGCAGGATGGCAAGATGGCAGGATGGCAAGATGGCAGGATGGCA
>JAFGKR010000364.1 GCA_016928515.1 Bacteroidota bacterium
AATGGCGAATGGGTATTCGACCACCCGTTCTACATTATTCTCAATCTTGCCGTCGGCGGCGGTTTCGTCGGTCCGCCAACAGCGAACACGAAATTCCCGCAGACCATGCGCATCGACTGGGTGCGCGTGTACGAGGAGGTCCCGTGAGCGAGGGCTCCGTCTTCCGCCTCCCGGAACAATGTCTGCCGTTGATGCAGCGGGGCGTTCCGGGTCCGCTACCCGAAGCACGGAGCCTCGAATCATGACACCGACCGTCCGCTACCACACCGCCCCGGAAGACCGCATCCCCTTCCCGAAAAAGCTCGCCTACGGTCTGGGTGCATTTGTCAACAACCTCCTGGCGGCGGCGAGTGGCGGCATGATCATCGTTCTGAATCTCGGGCTGGGTATGAATCCTGCCCTGGTCGGACTGCTCGGTGCACTGCCGCGGCTGACGGATGCGCTGACCGATCCCCTGATGGGGTATATTTCGGATCATACGACATCCCGCTGGGGAAGGCGCCGTCCCTATATCTTTGTCGGTGCCATCGCGGCCGGACTCACCTTCGCCCTGCTCTGGCAGCTGCCGCGCGGTCACAGCGATACCTTCTATTTTATTTTCTTCCTTATCGGCTCCATCGTGTTCTATCTCGGGTACACGGTTTTCGCCACTCCCTGGGTAGCGCTCGGCTACGAGCTGACACCCGACTATCACGAACGTACGCGGCTCATGGGCGTGCAGAACTTCATCGGCCAGCTCGCCTATGTCGTCTCGCCCTGGTTCCTGTGGATCATGACGTACAAAGGATTCTTCGACGACCAGGTTGAAGGGGCCGCGGGTCTCGCGATCATCGTTGCCGTTGTCACCATTGGTTTCGGCATTCTCCCCGCGATCCTGCTCCGCGAGCGCTTCCGCGACATCGCTCAGAGCGAGGTGCTCGAGAAAACTGCAGGAAAGAACCGTACCGCCGCTTTCCGGCGGAACATGACGGAGTTCTTCCGGGGATTTCTCACCACGCTGAAATCCCGGCCATTCCTCAAGCTCTGCCTGGCGACCTTCCTTGTCTTCAACGGCTTCATGCTGATTTCCTCCTTCCAGTTCTATGTCATCATTTACTACGTCTTCGGCGGGAACCAGGAGCTGGGTGCGGAATATGCCGGGTACGCAGGGACGCTCGGCGCCATCGCGACCTTCGGCGTGATTGTGCTCATCACCTGGCTTGGCACGCGGATTGGAAAGCGGCATGCCTTCTTTGTCTCGACAGGGATATCCATCGTGGGATACGGACTGAAGTGGTTCTGCTACAATCCTTCGCATCCCTGGCTGGTTCTGCTGCCGGCACCCCTGCTGGCCTTTGGATTGGGCGGGCTCTTTACGCTCATGGGATCTATGGTCGCCGACGTCGTCGATGTGGACGAGCTCGAGACGTTCGAGCGCCGCGAAGGGATGTACGGTTCGATCTTCTGGTGGGTGGTCAAGCTGGGCATGGCCGCCGCACTCGCGGCGGGAGGCTTCCTTCTGAACGCCACCGGATTCGACGTCGCTCTCGGGAGCGCTCAGAGCGACAACACGATTTTCCTCATGCGCCTTTTCGACGCGGGCATCCCGATGATCACATCGGCGATCGCCATCTGGGCTATCGCCCGTTTCCCCATCACCGAAGAAACAGCGCATCAGGTGCGCACCGAACTCGAACGCCGTCGCGGAACGGCCGAGGAAGAGGCGCGCCATACACTGCACACACGCATTTCCCAACCGGTATTTCTGACAGCACACATGAACGAACAGAACATCGAAGAAAAAGTCGGTGCGCTCCTCGCGCGCATGGACCTCGGACAGAAAATCGGCCAGATGACGCAGACGGAGCGCACGGCCGCGACACCGGACGACGTCCGGCAATGGAAGCTCGGTTCGATTCTCAGCGGTGGCGGTTCGCTGCCCGGCGACAATACTCCCGCGGACTGGGTCGCCATGAACGACGCCTACTGGGCCGCGTCCATGCAGGTGGACAGGGAGCGGCCTGCCATCCCGATTCTTTATGGTGTCGACGCCATTCACGGCCATAACAACGTGCGGGGGGCCACGGTGTTTCCGCACAATATCGGCCTGGGTGCCACGGATGATCCCGACCTGCTCCAGCGCATCGCGGAGGTGACTGCCCGGGAAGTCCTCGCCACAGGGGTGGAATGGACGTTCGCGCCAACGCTCGCCGTTGCGCGGAACGACCGATGGGGACGTACCTATGAAAGTTATTCCGAGGACCCCGATACCGTGGCGTCGTACGCCGGGCACTTCATCACAGGCCTGCAGCAGGATCTCGGCACTGACAGCGTGATCGCCTGCGCGAAGCACTGGGTCGGAGACGGCGGCACCACCAACGGTATCGATCAGGGCGAGACACTCGCGACTCTTGAAGAACTGCAGCGCATTCACGTCACACCCTATATCCCTGCGATCGAAGCCGGTGTGCTCACCATCATGGCGTCCTACAACAGCTGGAACGGCAACAAGTGCCACGGGCACCGGTACCTGCTCACTGAGCTTTTGAAGAAGGAAATGGGTTTCCATGGCATTCTCGTCTCGGACTGGAACGGGATCGATCAGCTCGCCGACGATTACGCTGACGCGGTAGCGACGGCAGTGAACGCGGGAATCGACATGTTCATGGTTCCGGAGAAGTGGAAGGTGTTTATCACCACGTTGCGCCTGCTTGTCGAGAGCGGCCGGGTGTCGGAAGCGCGCATCGACGATGCCGTGCGGCGCATTCTCACGGTGAAGTACCTCTATCGATTGTTCGACCGTCCACGTCCTGCCGAACGTCCCTGGTCCAACGACACCAGTTTCGGATCTCCGGAACATCGTGCGGTCGCCCGTGAGGCGGTGCGGAAGTCCCTGGTGCTGCTGAAAAACGACGGAGGAATTCTTCCTGCGCGGAAGGATGTCCGCATTCTCGTTGCAGGAAAGAACGCCGACAACCGCGGTCATCAGTGCGGCGGTTTCACGATTCAGTGGCAGGGGACGTCGGGGAACGAACACGTCGAGGGCGGAACGTCGATCTGGGAGGGTATTCGCGCCGTGGCACCGAATGCTGTCCTCAGTGTCGACGGATCCGCCGTCGGCACTTCCCACTTCGATCTGGCTTTTGTCGTGGTCGGAGAGCGTCCATATGCCGAAGGCTTCGGAGACATCCGGTCCGATGGTCCGGTAGCACCGGGTTCGAGTGTAGAGCGTCCCGACCTGCAGCTCACGCCGTATGCGGATACACTGGAACTGTCCGCCATGCATCCCGAGGACTTCGAGACCATTCGTCGCATCGCCGCACGCGGTATCCCGGTCGTGACGATTCTGATCTCCGGTCGGCCGCTGGTGGTCAACCGCGAACTCGAGGTGTCCGCTGCCTTTGTTGCGGCCTGGCTCCCGGGATCGGAGGGTCAGGGTGTCGCGGATGTGCTCTTCGGTGACTGGGACTTTACCGGCAAGCTGCGTTTTTCTTGGCCCCGGGATGCGAAGGACAACTGGAACTGGAAAGACGAGCATTACGCACCGCTGTTTCCCTACGGATATGGCCTGCATTATAACGAGACCTGAATTAACGCGCCCCGGTAACGGAGGACGGCATTTGCATATGAATAATGGAGGAACCCATGTACACATACGGTACGATTGTCCGCACGATCGTCTGCATCGTTGCGCTCAACGGAATAGCGTTTGCGCAGACGGCACCGATCGATTTCGAAGCGGGAGGGAACGGCGCAGACTGGACCTGGGCAGTGTTTGAGAACGACACGAATCCCGCCCTGGAAATTGTCTCGAATCCCGATGCTTCCGGCATCAACACCTCGTCGACCGTGGCGAAGTTCACCGCGCTGCAGTCCGGCAATCCCTGGGCCGGCACGGAGTCGCAGCACGGCGCCGACATCGGCACCTTCACGCTCGACGAAAGCAACTGCACCGTGAAGATCATGGTGCACAAATCCACCATCAGCGACGTGGGCATCAAGTTCGCCACGGCGACCGGCGCGTCGACCGGCGAGATCAAGGTCGCCAACACGTTAGTGAATCAATGGGAGGAACTGGTATTCGATTTCTCCGGAAAGATCGGCCAGGTGGAATCCACCGACATCGATCAGATCATCATTTTCCCCGATTTCGATGTGGCTGGCCGGACGGGGGATAACATCATCTACTTCGACAACATCACCTTCTCCGAAAAAATCGCGACGACGACCGGGCCGACGGTACCGGCCTCGACGCCCACCGCAGCGGCGAACGATGTCATCTCGCTGTTCAGTAATGCATACACGAACGTGCCCGTTGACACATGGTCCGCAGTCTGGGACAACGCCGATATCGCCGATGTGCAGATTGCGGGGGACGATGTCAAGAAGTACAGTAACCTCGTTTTCGCGGGCGTGGAATTCACCTCGCAGACGATCGATGCGTCAGGCATGACGCATTTCCACATGGACATCTGGACCCCGGATCCCACGGACGATCCCGCTGCGTTCCGCGTGAAACTCGTGGACTTCGGTGCGGACGGCGCCTACGGCGGCGGTGACGATGTGGAGCACGAGCTGGCATTCACGGCATCCAACACTCCCGGATTTGCTTCCGAGATCTGGGTGAGTCTCGATATCCCGCTGACTTCGTTCACCGGGCTCGTCACGAGAGAGCATCTTGCCCAGATGGTCATCCTGGGGGATCTCAAGACGGTGTATGTCGACAATGTGTATTTCTGGCGCGGTGCGACAGAGGCCGTTCCGACCGTTGCGGCGCCTGCGCCGACGGCCGCAGCCGATGATGTGGTATCACTGTTCAGCAACGCCTACACGAACGTGTCTGTCGACACCTGGTCCGCGGTATGGGATCAGGCGGATCTGACCGAGATACAGATCGAAGGTGACGATGTGAAAAAATACAGCAATCTCGTCTTCGCGGGTGTTGAGTTCACTTCCCAGCCGATCGATGCCACGGACATGACGCATTTTCATATGGACATCTGGACGCCGGGTCCCACGGACGATCCAGCGTCCATCCGCATCAAGCTCGTGGATTTCGGTGCGGACGGCGCATTCGGCGGCGGTGACGACGTGGAGCACGAGCTGGCGTTCACGGCATCCACTACTCCCGCGCTGGTCCCGGAGACCTGGATCGCTCTCGACATGCCGCTTGTCGATTTCACCGGTCTTGTCACGCGGGGAAATATCGCACAGATGGTTATTTCCTCGGATCCCAATACCGTCTACATCGACAATGTCTATTTTTACAAGGAATCCTCAACCGCGGTCGAGGATATCCCTGCCGGTATGGTGGCGGGATATGCGCTCGGGCAGAACTATCCGAATCCCTTCAATCCGACGACGAGCATCCGCTTCCAGCTGCCGGCGGCGGAGCATGTGACGTTGACCGTGTTCAATGCGATCGGTCAGCCGGTCGCGACGCTGGTGGATCGCGAGCTGACCGCCGGGACGCATGACGTGACCTTTGACGCCGCCGGCCTGCCGAGCGGCACGTACACCTACGTGTTGTCTTCCGGCAGCTACACGTCCGTGAAGAGGATGATGCTGGTGAAGTAAAGCAGTCGTACGGGTTTCAGATACCCCGACCGGGACCGGGCAATATTGTCCGGTCCCGTTTTGTTTTCGTAAAGAGGGGAAGAGGGGAAGAGGGGAAGAGGATACGACTTCATCACGATGGACGCGTGCGCGGTCCAACGGGCCGTACACAAAACGCACGGGCGTTTCGAGATGCTGACGGGAGGGCCGAGCCACCGGCTCGGCCGGACGCGTGCGCGGTCCAACG
>JAFGKR010000365.1 GCA_016928515.1 Bacteroidota bacterium
AGCGACCTGCCGGATTTCCATCCCGGTGATGTCGTGAATGTGCACGTGCGTGTCCGCGAAGGCAACAAGGAGCGTATTCAGGAATACCAGGGCATCGTGATTTCCATCAAGGGTGCCGGACTGAAACGCACATTCACCGTGCGGAAGGTGTCCAACGGCGTCGGGGTGGAGCGCATTTTCCCGATTCACTCGCCGGCGATCGCGAAGGTGGAGAAGGTTCGCTCGGGCAACGTCCGCCGCGCCAAGCTGTTCTACCTGCGCAACCTTGCCGCCAAGCAGGTCCGTGCAAAAACGACGTAGTTTTCATCATCGCAGGCCACCCGCTTGCGAATGTTTCTCCTTGTACCTGCGAGCCGCCGGCTCGCATTCCAGGGAGTGAAGAAAGAGCAATGCCGATTCTCACCGCAAAGGAAAACCTCCGCAACCATTTGTTGCTGGAGGCCATAGACCTGGAAACCGGGCCGCTCCTTGAGCGGCTCAGTCTTTCCGGTGCTGACGTCGAGTGGAAACTCCTCGAAGGCGAAGCCGACATCGCGCTTGCCTCTCCCCTCGTATTCGCAAAGCGTGAAGGGGATCTCGTGATCCTTGCCGGTGCCTGTGTCGCGGCCACCGGGGCGACGGGGGATATCCTGCTGCAGTTCAACACCGGCCTGCGCAGGATTCAGACCGTCGGTTTCTACGGGGAACCCGGCCTCGAGACCATGCTGACCGAGATCATTCTGAAAGAGAAGTACGGCATGCACCCGCGCTTTTTTCCCATGCAACGTGCACCGCGGGAGGCACTTGCCGCCGTGGACGCGGTGCTGTTCACACCCGACGCAGCACAGGAGCCCTCCGCCGGCGCCGCCGTGATCGACATCATCGACGAGTGGTTCGACATGACGCAGCTTCCCTTCGTGCGGGAAATCCTGATCGCGTGGGAGGCGCGCATGGATGCGGCAATGGACGATGCCCTGCACCGGGCCGGCGATGCCGTCGATACCCACGCGCTGGAGGTCGTGGACGAACAGATGCGCGGCAGGGGGACCGAATTCGGCACGGAGTCGCTTCCCGCCCACTACCGGTATCGCTTCACGCCGGATGCACTCGAAGGTTTGCAGTCCTTCTTTCAGATGGCATTTTTTCACGGTCTGCACCGCGATATCCCGAATATCACTTTCTGGACACGGGAGACCGACGGGGAGTGATTTCCTGCCTTGCAAGTGATCGGGGCAGACTCTAGATTGCCGCAATTGGTTCCGAAACAACAGAGCTGACATGCTCACCTCGCTGCTTATCAGGAATTTCGCGCTGATCGAGGAAATCCGCATCGCCTTCGGACCCGGGCTGACTGTCATGACGGGAGAGACGGGAGCGGGAAAATCCATCGTCATCGATGCACTCGGACTCGTGCTCGGAGAACGGGCAGACACCACCATGGTCCGTCAGGGGAGTCAGAAAGCCGTTGTGGAGGCTGAACTCGATGCCGCGCCGCTGGAGGGACTGCGTTCCATGGTCGAAGCCATGGAGGCGGAGTGGCAGCCGGTGCTCATTCTCCGGCGGGAAGTCTCCGTCAAGGGTACCAGCCGCGCGTTCGTCAACGACACGCCTGTCCCGGTTGGCGTTCTCAAGGATTTCGGTGATCGCCTCGTCGATATCCACGGACAGCATGAACATCAGTCCCTGCTGCGCCCGGACACGCATCGCGTGGTGCTGGACAGTGATCCAGCGGTGGCTGCATCCCTCGAGGCCTATCGCGTGCTGTACACGGAGTTCACGGCGGCACTCCGGGAACTCGATGAAGCCCGTCGTACGCGCGACCGCATCGACGAGCGCCGACTGATCGCAGAACATCAGCTGCGGGAAATCAATCTGGTGCATCCCGATGCGGGTGAGGACGAGACCATCGAGCAGGAATTGCGTGTCGTCGAACACGCGGAAAAGCTTGCGGTGGCGGCGAACGAAATTCTCGATCTGCTCTACGACGGAGAGCAGAACGTGGTGGACATGCTGGGCCGCAGCGAGAAGCTGTTCGAGGAGCTGACCCGCATCGATGCATCGCTGGATCCCTTCAAAACGGAGGTTCGGAGTGCTGCGACGGGACTGGCGGAAGTCGCGCGCAGTGTGCGCGACTACGTCGAGCGCATCGATTTCACTCCCGATCGCGCGGAACAGCTGCGGCATCGGCTGGCCGAAGTGACCGGACTGAAACGGAAATTTCGCATGACACTCGAGGAGATTCTCGACAGGCGCGAGGAGCTACAGAAGGAAATCGACGGTCTCGATTCCATCGACGACCGCATCGAGGACCTGGAGCGGCGCACGGAAACGCTGCGAGCGAAGACCTCCCGTGCAGCGGCCGCGCTCAGCGCGGAGCGGCGGAAGGCGGCGGATGCGCTCGGCAAGGCCGTGGTCGCGGAGCTGAAAGATCTCGGCATCAAACACGCGGTGTTCGAGACCCGGCTGGAATCCACCCCCGCCTCCTCGGGTGAACCGCGGCATCTCATGCAGGAGGGATCACCGGTCGCCTGCGACGAAAATGGCTGGGATGCGGTGGAGTTTCATCTCTCCACCAATCTCGGTGAGGATGCCAAGCCGCTGCACAAGGTGGTCTCGGGCGGCGAGGTGTCGCGCATCATGCTCGCGCTGAAATCCATCTTTGCGGGACGCGACGGCATTCCCATCATGGTCTTCGACGAGATCGACGTGGGCGTGAGCGGTACCATCGCGCGCAAGGTGGGCAATGCCATGCACAAGCTCGCTCGTCGGCATCAGATCCTCGCGATCACGCATCTGCCTCAGATCGCCGGTATCGGCGACGCGCATCTGCTTGTCGAAAAGCAGGTTCACAACGGACGCACCGCCACCCGCGTCACCGCGCTCGATCCCGATGCACGCACGCGGGAAGTCGCCCGCCTGCTCAGCGGTGACCGTGTCACGGATGCCGCGTTGCAGAGTGCGCGGGAACTCATGCAGCAGTAATCGTTCTGCATTTTGCACTTCATTCTGCAGATTACAAAGATATCAATCCATAGCACCCAAGAGAATACGCAGCATTTCCCCATGTCCATCGCATTCTACAACACCCTGACACGAACGATCGATGAATTCAAACCGCTGAACGACGGCGAGGTCCGCATGTACTGCTGCGGACCGACGGTGTACGACTATTTCCACATCGGCAATGCGCGATCCTTCGTCATGTCGGATGTCATTCGCCGCTATTTTGAATTTCGCGGGTACCGCGTTCGCTACGTGATGAACATCACGGACATCGACGACAAAATCATCCGTCGCGCGAACGAACAGGGCGTGCCGTCGTCGGAAATCGCGAACACCTACGCCGAGGCCTTTCTGCAGGACAGCACGCGCTTCGGCATCCGTCCCGCGGATCTGTATCCCCGTGCAACGGAAACCATCGACGACATCATCAGCCACATTGAGGGACTGATCGAGAAAGGTGCCGCGTACGTGGTGGACGGCGATGTGTTTTTTCGCGTCTCATCCTTCCCGGAATACGGCAAGCTGAGCAGGAAGAAAGTCGAGGATCTGGAAATGGGAGCGCGCGTGGAGACGGACGCGCGCAAAGAGCATCCGGTGGATTTCGCCTTGTGGAAAAGCGCAAAGCCGGGTGAACCGTCGTGGGATTCCCCCTGGGGAAAGGGGCGACCGGGCTGGCATATCGAATGCTCGGTGATGTCGCAGAAACATCTCGGCGAGACTTTCGACATCCACGCCGGCGGGAACGATCTCATTTTCCCGCATCATGAAAATGAAATTGCCCAGAGCGAGGCGCTCACCGGACACCCCTTCGCGCGCTATTGGATTCACTTCGGCTTCCTGAATATCGACAACGAGAAAATGTCAAAGTCGCTCGGCAATTTCTTTACCGCGCGCGAGATCGTGGAGAAATATCCCGCGGAGGTGATCCGCTTCTACTACCTGCAGACGCATTACCGCAGTCCGCTGAATTTCACACAGGAAGGACTCGAGGCGGCGCGAACGGGTCTGCAGAAGCTACAGGGCGTGTACGACGCGTTGGCCGAAGCGACGAAGGGCGATGCCGGATTCGATGTCCATACGTTCGAGCAACGTTTTACCGCAGCGATGGACGACGATTTCAACACGCCCGCCGGATTCGGTGTGCTGTTCGAAATGGTGCGCGAGGCGAATGCGATTCTGCACGGCCCGACAGGAATGGACGCGCCATCCCGCGAGCGGCTTCGCGATTTTCTGCATCGCAGCTGCGTGCAGGTATTCGGTGTCATTCGAGAGGAAAGCGCCGTTGAAGCATCCGATGAGATTGTCGACGGACTGATGCAGTTGCTCATCGACATCCGGACGGAAGCGCGAAAGGAAAAACAGTGGGCACTGTCCGACCACATCCGCGACGGTCTCAAGGAGATCGGCATCGCGCTCGAGGACACGCGTGACGGAACGAAGTGGAAAATCACTAGCGAATAGACGATATATGAACGACCCCGAAACGCAATCTCCGCAATCCTTTCTCTGGGGGAATTTCTTTCAACGCGATCCCGAGAAAGACATTTTCACCCTGTTGCGCGGAGTTCCGATTTTTGAAGGCCTGAGCCGCAGCGATCTCAAGGCCGTCGAACGCATTCTTCACCGTCGGAAATACCATGCAGGTGAATACATCTTCCGTGAAGGGGATCCCGGGCTCGGTATGTACATCATCGAGAAGGGGGAGGTTTCGATCGTGAGTGAAAGCCGGTCGACGGAGATCTCGCGTCTCGGGAAGGGAGAATTTTTCGGTGAAATGGCGCTGTTCAACGAACGGCCGCGCAGTGCAAGCGCACTTGCCTACGAAGACACGAAGTGTTTCGGCTTTTTTCAGCCGGATCTCTCTGGATTGCTGGAAACCCGGCCGCGCATCGGTGTGAAAGTCGTCGCGAAGCTTGCCAGTATTCTTGCGGAAAGACTTTACAAGGCCAATGCGGAAAACGTCCGGCTTATTTCGCGGCTGGCGCTCAAGGATATGCCCTGAGATGATGACGAATACGAAAATCCTGATCGTTCTTCTCTTCCTCATCGTTGCCGCGCTGCTGGCGCTGACGGTGTACACCATCGGTTCGATCGTCGCGATGTTTCTCCTCGCTATGCTGTTCGCCTTCGTGATCGGCCCGGCGGTGGACTGGCTGGAGAGTCACGGCATCCCGCGTATGGTTGCATCCACCGTCATGTTCCTTCTGTCCCTCGGCGCCTTCGGACTGGTTTTCTATGTCATTTCCCCCCTGGTCTATGAGCAGCTGCTTTCGTTGCAGGAGCGTGTGAGCTTCGGTGAGATGCGCAAAAGCATTCCCCAACTGGAGCGGGAACTGGTGCGACATTTTTCCTTCCTCGGTGTTCGAAAATTGCATCTGACGACAAAAATCGAAGATCTGATCAGTACCGTCTTCGACAATGTGCTGAATATCGCCTCGGGACTGGTGGGTATCGTCATCTTCGTGGTAATGACACTGATCTCCACCTTCTTTCTGCTCAAGGACGGCAGGAAACTGAAAAAATCTCTCATTGAAATTGTGCCGAACCAGTTCTTCGAAATGTCTTTGAGCATCGTGCACAAGATTGACTGGTCACTCGGGGCGTATCTTCGTGGTATTCTCATGGATGCCTTCGTGATCGGACTGCTGACCACATTCGCGATGTGGCTGCTCGATGTTCCGAATTTTGTGCTTATCGGTCTGGTTGCGGCTTTCGCGAATCTCGTCCCTTATCTGGGGCCACCGACGGCAGCGCTCACCGCGAGTACGATTTCGGTCATCACACTGGGAACCTTCACACAGGTTCCGTTGATCCTGGTGACCTTTACACTGATCCGTCTGCTTGACGATTCCGTCGTGCAGCCGCTGACGATTTCGCAGAGCGTGAAGCTGCATCCACTCACGATCATTTTCACCATTTTGATCGGTGCACAGCTGTTCGGCCTGTTCGGAATGCTGTTTGCCGTCCCGGTCGCCGGAGTAGTGAAAGTTGTCGCCTCTGAACTCTTTCTCGGACTCAAACGCTATCGAGCCGTCTATTGACCGCGAACCTTGTTTCATTCCCCGTGATTCCGTACATGTCTCTTCTTTCTCCTGACACGCCGCAGCTCCGGCGCGGCGATATCATAGAACTTGAAATCGAAAAAGCCGCCTTCGAAGGTCGCTGTGTTGCCCGGTCGGGTGGACTCGTCATCTTCGTCGACGGGGCCGTTCCGGGTGACCGCGTCCGGGCTTTTATCCACAAGAAAAAAAAGCAGTTCGCGGAAGCACGTGTGGAAGAACTGCTCGTGCCCTCGCCGCATCGGGTGTTGCCGCGCTGCCGGCATTTCGGCGTGTGTGGGGGATGCAAATGGCAGCATATGGCTTATGCGCAGCAACTGCGCTGGAAACGCGAGCACGTCCTCGACGCCTTCATCCGTATCGGGGGACTGGAGGATGTTCGGGTGAATGAGACGCTCCCTGCGGAAGAGCCGTTCTGGTATCGCAACAAGATGGAATTTTCCTTCGGGGAAATGCGCTGGCTTCTGCCCGACGAACTTGGGACGGTGGACCGGGAAGCCGAACTGTTCGCACTCGGTTTGCACGTCCCGAAACGGTACGATCGCATCCTGCATATTGACGAATGCCATCTTGAATCCCCGGAGAGCAATGCGATTCTGAACGCCACCCGCGATTTCTTTCTTGCACGCAGCATCCCTGCATATTCCACCCGCACACACGAAGGAGATCTGCGGCACCTGGTCATTCGGGAGGGCAAGCATACCGGTGAGCGCATGGTATTCCTCGTCAGCACGCAGCACCGGGAGGATGTCATGCGGGACTATGCCCGCATGCTGCAGCGGCCGGAGTTAGGGGTCAGCACCTTCGTGCACGGGATCACGACGCGGAAATCCACCGTCGCCATAGCCGACGAGGAAATCGTGTATATCGGAGACGGGACGATTCGTGAGCAGCTGGGACGCAATGTCTTCCGCATCTCGCCGTCCTCCTTCTTCCAGACGAACACGCTGCAGGCGGAACGGCTGTACGGATTGGCGGAACAGGCCGCAGCGCTGACACCGGATGACGTCGTCTGGGACCTGTACTGCGGGACCGGCACTATCGCGCTTTTCATCGCCCGTGATGTACGGCATGTCGTCGGGGTGGAGCTGAACGCCGCGGCCATCGAGGACGCCCGGAGAAACGCGCAGGACAACGGCATCGAAAACACCACGTTCATCACCGCCGACATCGTGGATTTCATCGGGAAGCGGCAGGAATTCGACGTCCCGTCTCCCGACGTCATCATTACGGATCCGCCTCGGGCAGGGATGCATCCGAAGGTGGTGGAAGCGGTCGGTCGTTCGGGAGTGGAACGTCTCGTGTACGTGAGCTGTAACCCTTCCACCAGCGCTCGCGACTGCGGTATGTTGCGGGAATACGGATACGTCGTCGAGGACATAACGCCGGTGGACATGTTCCCGCATACATGGCATATCGAGTGCGTCATCTCTCTTCGGAAAACGGGGGAAGAATGACACGCCTCGCCGGCTTTGCGATGCTGCTTCTCCTCGCGTCCGGCCGTATGCAAGCGCAGCAGACAGATACCGGCTCACGGCTGGATCATGATGTCGATGTCTTTCTCCAGGACGCGGCGGACATCTTTACCTCTCCCGGCAGTTTTTCCGGGACGGATTGGCTGAACGTGGGACTGGTCGTCGGAACGACTGCCGCGGCATACCTGGTGGACGAAGATGTGCGTATATTCTCGCAGACACATCGTCTGGATGAGAACGAAGATTGGTTGTTTGTCGGAGATATGTATGGCCGCGGAATTATCCCCGGTGCTGCCGCAGCATTGCTGTACGCTGGAGGACTCACATTCGAAGACGAATGGATACGGGTGACCGGACGTATGTTGCTGCAGTCTCTCATCTACAGCGGGATGATCAACCAGTTTTCGAAATTTCTTTTTGGCCGTGCCCGTCCGTACACGGGTGATGGCAAGACCGCTTTCCACTTTTTCGGCATCTCGTCCTCACAGAAGGCCTTCCCGTCAGGCCATGCGACGGCGGCATTCGCATTCTCATCCACGCTGTCGCGCCGAGTCGGTTCTCTTCCGTTTTCTCTGCTTCTCTACACCCTCTCCACGGCCACCGTTCTGCAGCGCATCGATACGGACAGGCATTGGCTGTCCGATACCGTGCTGGGCGCCGCGATCGGTGCATGTATCGGCATTGCTGTCGTCCAGATCGAGGAGGGACGCGCGCAGCATCGCAGCAGCGAGGTGCTGCCGATCTCTGCGGGATTATATCCCCACGCCCCGCTTCTGGGAATTACGTACGGTTTCTGAAATCCATCACCGATGGGATCGGGAGCACCACCGTCACCCTGAGCCGTTTCTTTCCGTCACCCTGAGCCGTTTCTTTCCGTCACCCTGAGCCGTTTCTTTCCGTCACCCTGA
>JAFGKR010000366.1 GCA_016928515.1 Bacteroidota bacterium
CCGCGGAATGGTCCGCGCGCATTGGGTGTGAAGGTCGCGTCAAAACCGAGCGTCTGACCCGGCTTGAGCAGCACGGGTAGCGATTGCAGCGGTTGAGCGGTGAACACGGAGGCATCCTTGACCACGGTGATATCCGTGATCGTCACATCCTGTTTGCTGTTGTTACGGATGATGAAGGACCGGTTCTCCGAGACGAAGAGCCGGGTGAAGAATGCAGTGGTCGAGTCACCCTCGACGATGTACTCCGCGATGGTGCGCTCCGCGGTGATGGGGATGTCGGTCACACCGGCATCGGTGTCGTTATGCGTCAGACGCACGATGGCATTGCTGCGTCCTTCCGTTTTCCGATCATATTCTACAATCATCGGAAAGCTGCTGCCAGGTTTCGCGGTATCGTTGATCACCGGTGAAATAACCCGGAAGTGATCCCGATCGACACCGCTGACGGAAACACTGAAGAAGACCAGTGGTCCATTTCCCCGGTTCCTGATCAGTACCGTGTCACGCAGCGGTGAGGGACAGCGCTGTGTGCCGAGATCGGCGGATGCCGGGGGATCGATCTCGGGATTCGGAAGGCAAATCGCGTTGATATCGATCATCGCGGAATCCGCGCAGCGTCCATCCCATTCAACCAGGATCGACGTATTGTATTCTCCGATCGCAACCGGTGAAAATCGTAGGGCGACGGATGTACTCTGCTTCGGCAGCAGTGTCATCGGTAGCGGTGGCTTGTTGACGAATTGCAGCGGTGGCAGCAGTTTCGTGAAACGGATATCCGTGATATGTGCCGGTGTTTCCCCGGTGTTCGTGATCGTGATTGTCTGACCGGCGATGCGGTTGGCGAAAATCGGACCGATGCGGACCGGACTTTTCGGATCGAATGCGATCTCGGTTTCCAACGCCTTGCCCTTGAAGGTCAGCATCAGCGAGTCCTCGCAGGGCCCGTATCGCAGGGCGTAAGTGCCTTCGAACGTGCCTGCCGCGAGTGGATTGAACCGCACTTTGTAGGTTTTGCTGCTGTCCTGCAGCAGTACCAGGCCGTATATGGGTGTGGAAAATCCTGCATCTCCCGAGGAGCGTTCCAACGCCATCACGTTGGCATAGGTGTTGCCCATGTTCTGCAGGGTGATCACCGTGTCCTTTACTTCACCGACACAGATTTCTCCGAAGTCGATGGTCGTGGAGGATGCGGAGATCACGGTTTCGTGACCGATTCCGCTGAGCGCGACAAGGGAAGTGTCCGGGCATGACGGATCGCCATGGATGAAACGGTAGACGCCACGGCGGAGGGCGCTGTCCTGTGGTGCGAAAGTGAACGCGAACAGCTCCGACCCCTTCACCAGGGTACCGGGAGCAGGTTGCCGCAGGCGGAAGTCGTTGTGTCCCGACACGAATTCCATCTTGATAAAGTGCGGATCCCTGTTTCCGGATGCCATCACGGGGATCTGATACTCCATCGTATCCCCGAGGCATGTGCCGTAAGAGACAAACATCTCGCTGAGAAAATCCAGCGTACCGTGGTAGCGCGTTCCTTCGAGCCGCACTGTCCAGGGGTTGTGATCGGGATCGTTGTTGCGGATGGTCATGGTTCCCACGCGCGTCCCTGCGAAACTGCGTCCGGGTTTCCACCGTACGATCAGCTCCACATCGAGTCCCGGTCGGAGATTGAGGGGGAAAATATGGTCATTGACGATTTCGTATTCCGGCGGGGAGAAGGTAATATCGTTCTTCGCCACTTGCAGGAAGCCGTTACCGCTGCTGCGCAGCCACATGCTGCCGTCCACCTCGCGCTCGCAGTCGATGTCCGGGAAGGTGATTTCCGTATCCGTCGTGGAGATGCCGGCCTTGGGTGGGACGCCGTAAAAGCGGATCACCCAGCTCGTATTGGCCGCCCGGTCACCGCCGCAGGCGAAGGCCGTCTGCGTGTTGACCATTTTCAGTGCGGTCATCGGTGTGATCGGTGGATTGTTGCCGACGCGATGCTGCGTGATGTTGACCCCACCGTCGGCCGTGACGCCAATATAGTGCTCTCCTGCACCGATGATGCCACGATCCGGCGTCAGGAAATCGACCTGCCACATTCCGTTTACGCCGAACGGGAGATTCCCCGGTACGATATTGACGTACCGGGATGCGTTCAAGACGGATTTATACGCCACCGGTGTCTGTGAAGCGGTATTCTGTCCGACGAGATAGATGTCTGTCGGGGATGCGACGTCGATGTCGGTGAAGAAGATATTACTCAGGATGGAGAGATTGACCGGTAAAATCTGGTTGAAATTTCCTGTTCCGCCGAAGTCGAGCAGCAGTCCGAATTCGCCTCCCATCAGATATTTTCCTGCGGCATAATCGACAGTGAGGAGCGCTCCCATACCCGATGGGATGAATTGGTGGGGCACCTGGAGCTGATCCCAGTTGGTCCCTCCGGTGGTTGTCACGAAGACCTGCGCGGTATGCATTTCCCCACCGTTCATCATCGCTTCGAATCCGTCTCCCCCGACGATCACACCTTCTGCCTCACTGATGAAGTGCACGTCATGGAAAGTGGGGGGGGACGTGAACATCTGCGTATCCCATGGGACGGTCAACTGTTGCCAGGTACGTCCTGCGTCAAAGGTTTTGTAGGCGAGAGCGCTGTCGCCGACGATGATCGCCAATCGGTGATCGATGATATGCACCGCACGCCAGACCGTCCAGTCCGGCAGGCTCGGAACAAAAATGGGAGAATCCTTCGCCACGGGAATCCAGGTCGTCCAGCCGGTCGTAGTGAAAATGACGCCACTGAAATCATTGGCGATATCCGGTTGTGTCACCATGATCCCGAAATTCTCATCGTACATGTCCATATCATAGATATAGGGAACACGGCCCGAGATGGTTATTTCCTGCCAGCTGCCGGTCTGTGACTGGACATACGGTGGGAGAAGGATACAGGCGAGAAGGAGAGCGAAAAAGGAGGGAGCGAGGCGTGCCATACAACGTTTCCTCGAGTGAAGAATTGTGCAACAACGTATTATAGAGAAAAAGTGCCCGTGATTCAACTCATTTCGGACCGGAAAAAACGGAAGGCTGCCCTGAATCGTTAGTCAGAACAGCCTTCCTAGTGCGAAGAACTGCGGGAATTATTCGCTCACGGGCGTTTCGATAATCACCTGTACCATGCGGCAGTAGAACCGTCCGGCGGGTGTATCGTTGGAGAAAAGCAACTGTGTGCTGCCAACACCCTGCGTGGTCACAGCGACGTTGTTCAGCGTATTTCCGAACGCACGGCGCACTGCTTCGGCGCGCTGCTGCGACAGGCGAACATTGTATTCCGCATCACCCATGGCATCGGTGTACCCGACGATGGAGACACGGGAATTCGGCGTAATGCTCTCGGAAACCTCCTCGATGATCGATCGGTTGCGGGCGGAAACCGTGGCCTTGTCGAAATCAAAGAGAATGAGTTTGCTGCGGTTGATGCGCACATCGCCTATGCGCTCCTCACGCTTGCGCTCGAGTGTGAGCGTGTTCATAGCGACCGTTTTTCGTGCGTTTGCTTCCTGTTTCTTGCGATCGCGGACGAACAGGGTAACCTGCAGAGGATCATTGGTGCGTGCGAAAACGTCACCGGAAAAATCCCAGGAATAGACCGGATCAGGCGGCGTCCCGGTGCTCTCCTTGGAGAAGAGTACCTGTTCACCCTGTTTCACCGCAAGCGACCATCGCTCGATGCCGTTCGGTGCCTGCAGTTTCGGCTCGAACACCAGACCCGCGAGGGAGGCATTGTACTCCAGTTCGTCGCGGCGGATCGGACCGATGATGGATTCGTTGTTCGAAGTGATCTCGACGCGACGGTTCTCCTCCTGCCCGCGTTCGTCGTCCACCGCGGAGGGGTCGACCGGCAAATTGCGTGCTTTCACGTCGATGCGCCGTGATTCGATTCCCCATACATCCGTGAAGTATGTTTTCACCGTTTCGGCACGGCGGCGGGAGAGCGCAGTCGCTCCCTTTTCATCTCCGACATCCGCATTGGTTCCGGTCAACGTGATGCGTGCAGTTGGGGTATCCTTCAACCGGCGTCCGATGACGTTGAGCATGTTTCGATAGATCTCGAGTTCCTGTCCCTTGGCGTCATCAATCGTGAACGCAGCCGCCTGCTCTTTCGTGAGGAGATTCTGCCGCAGTGGCGTATCCGCGTCGCCGTTCGAAAAGAACACGTATGTGAGGAGCGGATATCGTTCCACTGTACGCACTTCTTCGACGGTAATGGATGTCGCCTCGGTGATACCACCGTCAGTGTCGAGGCCGTTGATTTCGAGATCGGCGGTGACAGGGGCAATCTTCACCGGCGGTGGC
>JAFGKR010000083.1 GCA_016928515.1 Bacteroidota bacterium
AAAGAAAACGCTCCGTTATGACACGGAGCGTATGAAAAATCAGAATGTGCAGATTTTCTACCGCAGCGTAAAGCTCAGGTCGAACATCATGCCGGTTGTGCTTTCGTTTTCGAAATAGTTTTCGTCATTGAAGAGAAAATACTCGAGTGCCGCACCGACACTGAGCTGCTCACTGACATAGTATCGCATGCCGGCGACAACACTCAGGGTGATACCGCTCTCCGCTTTCGCCTCCGGTTGCGTGATCCCGACCACGATACCGGTGGTAGTGAATGTTTCACCATAATATGAGTAGCCCAGCCGGATGCCGCCGTATGGATCCCAGGCGGAAGTCGGCAATGCGTGATAGACGGCCTGCAGTTGTGCCATGTACGTCTCACGCTCGATACTTGCCTCTCCGGTCGACTCATACGCTTTTCGATCTTCCGGGGACCAGTACCGAACGATGAGACCGAGACCGAGATTGTCGTCGTAGCCGAATTCATAATTCACTCCCCAACCTACCGGTTCGGTGACGACGGTCGCGTTGACGCCGATGGTGTGCGTCCCCGGTCTGTATTGAGAGTATCCGGTCGAACTCGCGAGTATGACCGCAAGAATTGTCAGCATGAAAAGGGGTAACCAACGTTTCATCCCGCCGTCCTTGAGTAAGTGAATGAAGAAATGACTGGATCCTGGGAGAAGGCAGATCGGAGCTGCCGATTGCGCGTCTCGATTGCGTGATGCGCGATCGTGTGCAGAGAGGAAAAATGGTTCCGGTTCTGCAACTCTCCTATTCTGCCAATCTATGAAATTCCCGGAAAAGAGAAAAGCGTCCCGCGTGCTGCGGGACGCTCACCATCGGAAATTCACACTACAGGGTAAAATCCACGCCGACACTCAGCTGCAGGGACCCACCGAAATAATCATCGCCGGCCACACGAAATTCGAGACTTCCGTTCCCGGCAATTTTCGGGCTGAAGAAATAGCGCAATCCACCGTATGCGGTGAGAAAAAGTCCGCCGTCGTCGCTGGCCTTCCAGAAATCGCTTTCGTAACTGTAGATCGCCCACCCGAGGCGTCCACCTGCGTAGGGATCGAGCTGGTCTCCCGGCATGAAATGATACGCGGCCTGGAACTGGGGCATGATGATGCTCCAGGACCAGTCATATCCGCCTTCGCCGCCGGATTTCCCCCAGTACCGGAGGATACCGCCGAGTCCGACATTCTGGCTCACACCGTGCTCGAAGTTAACGCCGAAACCGATCGGGTCGGTTGCCAGGGTCAGAACGGGACCCAGCCAATTACCGCGATGACGGAACTGCGCATCGCTGTTCGTCGGGAACAGGAACAGCACAGCAACCGCTACAAGCATGATCTTACCTAATGAATTCATGAGTCGTCTCCTCTATTCGTTGAAGAAAAAAGTATCAGTCGCGGAGCAGTTCACGTGCGATAACGATGTTCTGCACCTCTGATGTGCCCTCGTAGATCTCCGTGATCTTTGCATCACGGAGGAAACGCTCCACAAGATATTCCCGGACGTAACCGTATCCGCCATGAATCTGAATGGCCTCAAGAGCGTTCGAGACAGCAACACGTGATGCCACCAATTTAGCCATTGCGGATTCTTTCACAAACTTCTGATGCTGGTCCTTGAGGTAGGCCGCCTTGTATGTGAGAAGACGCGCACACTCCAGATCGGAGGCCATTTTTGCGAGTTTAAATTGAATGGCCTGCTGGTTGCTGATTTCAGTCCCGAACTGTTTGCGCTCCTTGCTGTAGGCAATCGCCGCATCCAGGCTGGCTGCGGCAATGCCCAGCGCTTGCGCGGCGATGCCGATACGGCCGCCATTGAGCGTGTCCATGGCGAAATTGAAGCCCTTGCCGACCTCCCAGATTCTGTTTTCGTCAGGGACCGGTGTGTCCGTGAAAAACAGTGAACTCGTGTCTGAGCTACGAATGCCGAGCTTATCCTCCTTAGCCCCATGCTCAAACCCGGGCCACCCTTTCTCCACCACGAATGTTGTAATTCCTTTATAGCCTTTCTCGGGATCCGTTTGTGCCATCACCAGAAAGTAATCAGCCGTCGTCCCGTTCGTGGTCCAGTTTTTTGTTCCTGTCAATTTCCAGGCATCCCCATTCTTCACCGCAGCCGTTTTTTGAAACGTCGCATCGCTCCCCGCTTCGGGCTCGCTGAGTGCAAACGCACCGAGCTTCTCGCCGGCGGCCAGGGGCAGGAGATATTTCTGCTTGATGTAATCGGAGCCGTATTTCTCCAAACCGTACGTCACCAGCGAATTGTTCACCGACATGATCACACCGACGGAAGCGTCGACCTTTGAAATTTCCTCCATGGCGAGCACATAGCTGATCGTGTCCATACCGGCGCCCCCGTATTCGGGATCCACCATGATGCCCATGAAACCGAGCTCGCCCAACTTTTTGATGATCTCATGTGGAAATACTGCGTCCCTGTCGCGTTCGACCGCCGTGGGCGCAATTTCTTCCTGCGCAAATTCGCGCGCTGTCTGCTGAATCATTTTTTGATCTTCGGTCAGATCGAATTGCATTTGTACCTTCCTTGCTCTGGAGTAATCGGATGAATCAGGATACCGGTCGCGGGGTCAGGACTGCGAATAATCATAAAAACCTCTGCCGCTCTTGCGGCCGAGATGTCCGGCGGCGACCATTTTTTTCAGCAGCGGACACGGACGATACTTCGGATCGCCGAGGCCCTCGTGCAACACATTCATGATATCAAGACAGACGTCCAGACCGATGAAATCCGCCAGTGTGAGCGGTCCCATAGGATGCGCCATACCGAGCTTCATGACGGTGTCAATCGCCTCGACCGTGGCCACGCCCTCCATGAGTGCGTACACCGCTTCATTGATCATGGGCATAAGTACACGGTTGGATACAAAACCGGGATAATCCTGCACTTCGACAGGGGTCTTGCCAAGCTTCTCCGCGAGTTCATGAATGGCGGTGTACACCACGTCTGAGGTCTCGTGTCCGCGGATCACCTCGACGAGTTTCATCACCGGCACGGGATTGAAAAAATGCATGCCGATAACCTTGTCTGCGCGACCGGTTACCGCAGCGATTTTCGTGATGGAAATCGAAGAGGTGTTGCTGGCGAGAATGCACTCGGGCCGAGTCTTCGCGTCAAAGGTCCGGAACAACTCCTTCTTGGTTTCCTCGTTCTCCGAGGCGGCCTCGACGACGAGATCGGCACCGCTGAGTGCACCGTCAAGATCGGTTGTCGCCGTGATTCGACCGAGCGCTTCCTGTTTCTGCTCTTCGGTGATGGCTTCCTTCTTCACCTGACGGTCAAGGTTTTTCGTGATGGTCGCGAGGGCGCGATCCAGAAAGTCCTGCTTGATGTCAACGAGGTGCACCGGGTATCCGTTCATCGCGAACACATGAGCGATGCCGTTCCCCATCGTGCCCGCGCCGACGACGGTGATGTTCTGCATGATGATTTCCTGTATCAGATGGATATGAATGAAACGTGATGTCGGTCCGGGGGCACCTTTCAGCGCTCGATGATGAGTGCACTCGCCTCACCGCCGCCGATGCAGAGAGACGCAAGACCCAGCTTCTTGTCGTAGCGCTGCATCGCGTACAGCAATGTCACCAGGACGCGCGCGCCTGAGGCACCGATGGGATGGCCCATGGCCACTGCGCCGCCGTGAACGTTCACCTTTGCCGGATCGAGTTTCAGAAGATCGTTGTTGACCAAGGACACGACCGAGAACGCTTCGTTGATTTCGAAGAGATCGATGTCGTCGGTAGTGAAACCCGCCTTCTGCAGGACCTTGTTCACGGCGTCTGCGGGAGCGGTGGTGAAATACTCGGGAGCCTTGGCCGCGGATGCCTGGGCAACGATACGCGCAAGAGGCTTGAGTCCCAATTCCGTCGCTTTCTCCTCAGACATCAGCACCACGGCCGCCGCACCGTCGTTGAGCGAAGAGGCATTCGCAGCGGTGACGGTTCCGTCTTTCTTGAATGCGGGACGCAGCGTCGGTACCTTCTCGAACTTGATCTTCCGGACGTCCTCGTCTTCGGATACGATCACGGGATCGCCCTTGCGCTGCGGAACCTCGACCGGCAGAATCTCGTCCTTGAACAACCCGTCTTCGAGAGCCTTGATGGCACGCTTGTAGCTCTCGACAGCGTATTCGTCCTGCCGTTCACGCGAGATATTGCACTCCGTGGAGCAGAGTTCTGCGGCCATACCCATGTGATAGTCGTTGTAGACATCCCAGAGACCGTCTTTGATCATCGAATCGATCAGGGTACTGTGCCCGAAGCCATAACCGGTGCGTGCCTTGTCGAGCATGTACGGGGCATTGGACATGCTTTCCTGCCCCCCGGCTACGACGATCTCGGCATCGCCGACCATGATCGCCTGGGCGCCGAGCATGACGGATTTCAAGCCGGAGCCGCACACCTTGTTGATGGTCATACACGGAACGGACTGCGGCAGACCGGCAAAGAGTGCTGCCTGTCGCGCCGGGGCCTGTCCGATTCCGGCCGTCAGTACATTCCCCATGATCACTTCCGATACGTCTTCGGGATTGACGCCGGCCCGCTGCAGAGCTTCCTTGATAACGATAGCTCCGAGTTGCGGAGCGGTGAATGAGGCGAGAGCGCCGTTGAAGGCGCCGATGGGCGTTCGTACGCCGCTGACGATGACCACTGATTTCATGGCATTCCCCTGCTCTGGTGAAAAATGACGGATGACCTGTACGTGTCTTTATGATGCATAACAGAGGAGGAAAGGTTCCCCTTCTCCATCAACTGTTCATGTATTTGAGAAACTCCTTGTTGCTCTTCGTGCCACGCATTTTCTCTATGAGAAATTCCATCGCTTCTACCGTGGTGTATTCGCTGAGCACCTTGCGCAATACCCAGACGCGGCTGAGTTCTTCCGGCGTGAGCAGCAGGTCCTCCTTACGCGTCCCGGAGCGGTTGACATCCATTGCCGGGAACACACGGCGGTCGGAGAGCTTGCGGTCGAGCACGATTTCCATATTGCCCGTGCCTTTGAATTCCTCGAAAATGACTTCGTCCATGCGGCTGCCGGTTTCGATCAGCGCCGTGGCGATGATGGTCAGGCTGCCGCCCTCCTCCACATTTCGCGCTGCACCAAAGAACCGTTTGGGACGGTGCAACGCATTCGCGTCCACACCGCCGGAGAGGATTTTGCCGGAATGCGGTACGACGGTGTTGTGCGCGCGCGCAAGACGCGTGATCGAGTCGAGAAGGATCACCACGTCCTTTTTCGACTCGACGAGACGCTTGGCCTTCTCCAGCACCATGTCCGACACCTGAACGTGACGCTCGGGTGGTTCGTCGAACGTGGAGCTGATCACCTCGGCTTTCACCGAGCGTTCCATATCCGTGACCTCTTCCGGACGCTCATCGATGAGCAGGACGATGAGAATGACCTCCGGATGATTCGCACTGATGCTGTTCGCTATCTTCTGCAGCAGAATGGTCTTTCCGCTCTTCGGGGGGGAAACGATCAGACCACGGTTGCCCTTCCCGATCGGTGTGAGAAGATCCATGATGCGTGTCGATAGATCATTCGGCGCGACCTCGAGTTCCAGACGCTCGTTCGGATACAGTGGCGTCAGGTTATCGAAAATCGTGCGTTCACGGATTTTCTCGGGTCCGTCGTAATTGACGGCTTCAACCTTGAGCAGCGCAAAAAAGCGCTCTCCTTCCTTCGGCGGCCGCACCTGACCGCTGATCGTGTCACCCGTGCGGAGAGAAAACTTTTTTATCTGACTGGGGGAAACATAAATATCGTCCGGAGACGGGAGATAATTGTAGTCGGCGGAACGCAGAAAGCCATACCCGTCGGGGAGCACTTCGAGCACCCCCTTGCTGAAACTCATCCCGTCTTTCTGGGATTGAGCTTCAAGAATTCGGAAAATCAGTTCCTGTTTGCGCATGTCGCTGTATCCCGAGATGTCGAGATCCTTCGCGATCTGGCTAAGCTCGGCGATGCGCTTGGACTTGAGTTCCGCGATGTCCATCGTCATGATGTGTACCCTGTTAAGATGATTCGGTAAAACAATTGTCAGTTTCTATGTCGGGGAGACCACCGGAGTGATCGGGGATTCGCAGCGGAATACGGATTCGCAGTGATCATGCGTCAGGCGGTACTGCGCAACGCGTGCTGAGTAATGCGATGGAAACGTCTATGCGTAGGACGAATTGATGTCGAAATCCGGCCGTGGTGTCTGGAGTCTGGAACGGAAAACCAAGGAATGCCTTACGGAAGTGCTGTACGTCTCGGTACTTGGAAGGATGAGGCTCCAGTGTAAATATCCGGTTCAGCCCGCAAAGAATCAAGAGTGATCGGAATTCATTCTCATTTTTTGGTTCCGCCCCGCAGAAACGATCCCACCACATAATGCGATCCGAACAGGAGCGTACTGACGCATGGAATGCGGTGAAAACTCTCCCGCACAGCCTGATCGACATGTTCCGCCGTCATCGCCGGTACACCGGCGTCCCGTGCAGCCTTCTGCATGACCGGGAGAGACTGCGCTTCATGGGAATCTGCTTCCACCAGGGTCAGAGTGCAGGGGGAAAACCGCTTGAGTACTGAAAAGATACTCACAAGATCCTTGTGTTTCAATACCCCGAAGACAAGAGCGGTTGCTGCGGGGTCACGAACAGCGGACCAGCTTTCGAGCATCGCGCTGATCCCTGAGGGATTATGACCGACGTCCACAACCAGTTCCGGCGATGTCTGGAGGCGTTCGAGTCGTCCACGTACACCGCTGCGCCGGCGCACCTCCCGCAGTCCATCCCGGATGCAGTCATCGGTAAGATTTCCGAATCCGAGCCCCGAGAGCAGCCGTAGCGCTTGGACTGCAAGACGTGCATTTTCCACCTGATGCCGACCGATCAGAGCGATGCGCACCGGGTCGGAGAACTCCGGGAGACGGCAGTCCATGCCGTCGATATCGATATATGCGAGGATCTCTCCTTCCGGACGTATGATGTGTGCCTCGGCACCGAATCGGTGACAGTGCTCGATGAGGACGTCCTTCGCCGGGGCCACTGCCTCCACCGCGATCAGCGGCACACCGGGCTTGATGATACCCGCCTTCTCTTTCGCTATCTCCTCGATGCTCTCACCCAGATGTTCCCGATGCTCGAGCGAAAGACTGGTGATGACAGTCAGAACGGGCTGAACAATGTTCGTCGCATCAAGCCGCCCACCCAATCCCGTTTCGATGACGGCGACATCCACACCCTGGTCCGCGAAATGCTGGAACGCCATAAGTGTCGTGGCTTCAAAGAAGGTGGCGTTCAATCGGTCAATGTCCGGACGCAGGCGACAAGCATATTCTGCGACCGCATCCCGCAGGATCGGTTGGCCGTCGATGCGGATGCGTTCGGTGAAGTCAACAAGGTGCGGGGACGTGTACAGTCCGGTACGATAGCCGGCCGCCTGCAGCGCGGAGGCGATGAAACTTGCCGTGGATCCCTTGCCGTTCGTACCGGCGACGTGTACGACCGGATAGCGCCGCTCGGGATTTCCCCACGCCGCCGCAAGCGCGCGGATATTGTCCAGTCCCAGCTTGATGCCGAAAAACTGGAGATTGAACAACCAGGAGATACTGTCGTCGTAGGTCAGGGTTCGATTGTCCATGAAACGGTTTCATCCGGCTTGACGTACAGCACCTCGCTTACAGTATTGCCGAAGGCGTCCGTCACGCGCGTATGCGTGGTGCCGTTGCCGGTGGAAAAGACATTCTCCTCCCCGTCGTACAGGAAGCCCATGTACTTCCCGTCAACGTAAATGTCGAGAACACGGTCGCAGGCGTTGACGATGCGCACAAATCCGAGGAAATCGCCTTCCCCGCGCTGGGCGAATAGCTGCGCCGCATCACGCAGATGCTGGACGATTGCAGCAGAGGACGGAATCTGCTCCGCGGCGAGCGAAATCGCATCCACCGCCTCTGCACTCTGCTGTTCCTCTGCAATGCGCGCCGCTTCGCGGAGCACCTGCATGGCTGTGACCGTCCTCGCAGTCCTGCCGGCGAATTTTTCGGCAAACTGCAATTGAACGGCAAGGCCGGCGACCGCGGCGGCATCGGCATCGCGCCGGGCGTCATCCACACGCGCTCCGAATCCTCGCATGACATCCGTCCGGAATCCGAATTCCTCGTTGAGATTGACATATTCGAGTTTGGGAAACACCGGTTCTCCCAAACGCGAAGTTTTTCCCTCCTGCGCCCGCGTGGTGGCGGACAGAACAACGAGGAACAGGGACAACATGGTCAGGCGTAGAAACATGATGCACCTCCGATCAGGCAGATTGTGACTGAATACTTGCGGTCTTGTACGAGCCGCCGACGTGTGCGGTTCCCTGCGACGATTATCATCGGCTGTCACCCATGTAGACAAACGCCGCCCAATAATACGGAAAAACCCAATCCGGATCGCGTGGCTGCTGCAGCATCGACAACGCCGCCGCGCGTGCCGCCTGCATCCGGCTCTCACCGTTCTGCAGCCAAGTGCGATAAAAACTCCGCATCCATGCGAGTGTGGCTGCATCATCGACGTACCAAAGGGACGCAATCACCGCGGGTGTTCCGGCGTACATGAATGATCGCGTCAAACCGACAAGATCATCGCCTGGTGTGAACCCACCTTCCTGCCCGGCGAGTTGTGCGGTCTGGCACGCGCTGAGTGTGACCAGCATCGCTCGCAAATCCAGGTTGAAAATCTTGGCGACAGTGAGATTGCCATCGTTGATGCTGTCGGGTGCCGCCGCCGCCAGCAAGATTCGCGATTGCAGAGGCTGTTCCTTATTGAGCTCGCCATGTGTCGCGAAATGGATGATATCCTTCGTACCGATTCGGTCCTTCACCACGGCCTCCTCCGCCTCCTCACGCTTGAGGACAAGTGGATTGCGGGTGTATTCGGCGACCGTGTCGGCTTCGATCAGGGCACCCTCCAGGGGACGCCGGCGGTACTTCGGATCCGCGTATACGGGATCACCGACGATCAGCGCGCTCTCCGCACGTTCGATGTTTTTCTGCAGTGCGAATCCCAGCACACTGGCGGATGGCAGATAGGAGATCGCATAGTCCTCTATCAGGTAACGTGGTCGAACCATGTGCAGTTCCTTCCGCCGATCCATCTGTGACGGTGGAATCAGCGCCTGGAAAGGAAGGTGATGCAATGGACCATGAGGAACGATGTACAGCTGAGATATCCCGTCGAGAGCTCCGGCAACCGGTGCGAAGAATCGGGAATACATGGTGATCAAATCCAGCTGCCAGCTGTTGTCCAGCACCGTGGCATACCAGACGGTGAGTGCCTCCTCCATGGAGACACGGTTCTTGAGCCGTTGCTCACGGATAATCCCGGTTTTCTTCATCGGAAAATCATAGAAGAGTTTGCGCCGCAGCGATTCGATGTCCTGCTCGAGCCTGCGCTGTGATGACAGTCCGGATTTCCTCACGAGAATGGTATCCCGGCGAACGAGAAAGATGAATGAGGATTCCCGGCCGATGAAGTATTCCACCAGTGCCGTGCTGTCGTCGAGCATGCGTTGCAGATCCGGAAGTGGTACGGGTTCAATGCTCTTCACGGACACGTATTCCGGATCTTTTTCCCTCAGGCGTGCCAGCACTTCCTGATGCTCCTCGATCGCCTCCACAAATATCTCGCTGCTGTCGGGGATCGTGACAAGAAGGGAGATGCGCTGCTGCAGGGCTTGTTCGCGCTCGACCAGCGCCTGCACCTCCGGCGAACGTTCCTTGCCGCCGCCAATTGCCTTGTTCCCGATCAGATCCAGAAACGAGCGCGCCTTCGCGCGTTCGACATAATCGAAGGCAGACTGCATGCTGTCTGCCGCCACGAGCATGCCGATCAGGTTTTCGTAGATGTAGAACTTGTCGGAAATGAAGCTGCTGCGTATATCGATGGAGGAAATGTTCCCGCGCAGTTCCTCGATGATCCCGATGCTGGCACGCAGCGCTTCAGCCGCCTCCGCCGGACGCTGCAGACGCTGGGCAAGAACGCCGATATTCCCGAGGGCCAGGGCGCGCTGGACGAGATTCCCGCGCTCACGGTACATCTCCTCCGCGCGGCGGTAGCAGACGATCGCACTGTCCAGCGCATCGGCGAGCGCATAGGTCGTGCCCAGGTTCAGCCACGCATCGGGGAGCGGATACGTCGAAAGCGCATCCTCGAAGAGGGTGCGAGCTCCGTTCTGGTGGATACGGTACGCGGCGCTGTCGCCGCTGTTGACTGCGGCAAGCGCGCGCTGATATGAGAGCTCGCCGAGATTGTTGAGCGACAGGGCGATGCGTTCCTCATCCTCCCGCAGGCTGTCATACCGAAGGACGTGGCGGAACTGCGCCTCAGACTCGTCAAAGCGGCCGGCATTTTTGTGCACCACCGCCATATTGCTGAGCACATTCTGGCGTTCATCCAGCCATTGCGTGTCGGGCCGGCCGGTGCTGTCCCTGTACGCGATGCCATGTTCGAGAAGATCCAGGCTGCGCTGATACCACTTCAGCGCCTCAACCGGTTGATCATAGGCCACAAAGATGCTGCCCAACCATTTCTGCGCCCGGGCGGCAAGAAGCGAGTCGCCCTCGTGTTCGGCCTCAGCAAGCAGCGACAGAAAATACGTCTGCGCCCGCTCGAATTCCGATCGAAGGTACATCTCGCGACCCTGGCGGATGCGAGCATCCTCCTGCACAGATGGTGCACCGCCGCAGGAGGACAGAATCACACTTGAGATCGCGAGAATTCCTCCGAACAGAAGGATTCGCATCGGATTGTGTACCGGAACGTACCGTATGTTCATCATGGAGTGGACACCGAATCGAAACGACACCCGTACTCGGGACGCTGTCTCATGGAGTGCCGATCTTCACCGTTGACCGGAGGATGCGTGGAGCGAGTGTGGATACCTGATTTCCGAAACGCAGGAACATGCCCGCCAGCTGTTCCCGGACATACGTACTGCCTCCGGACAATGCATCGAGAGCGATCAGATGCGGGATGGCATCGGCGAACAGCCGTTCGCGCTCATCGAGATAATACCGGCTGAGTAACATATGCAAGGACGATATATCGAGTCTCCCTGTCCGCTGCAGCTCTTCGAGCTGGGCCCGCTTCGCACGCGCTGCTTCCAGTCCTGCCTGATCGACGAATACGAATGATGCATCCTGGGGACCTGCAGGCAGCTGCGTTCCGGCCGGGACGAGTATCCACGAATAATGTCGCCGCGCTTCGGGGAGGAAGTCACGCGGTGCCTGCGGGAAACGAAAACTGTTGAGTGCACCTGTCGTGCCGCGCACCTGCTGCTGTGCGATGAGAGCGCCTTTGGCATCGTAGAGACCGAGCGTATAGGATCGCTCCGTACCGGCAGCGCTCGTATCGGTATCGAACCATGTGAAGAGCGGGTTCGGATCCGAAATCGTGAGTCGTGGTGCGACGGTGATCACTCCTGCATCAGCCCGGATGCTGGAAACAGTTGCGAGTTGGGACTGCCACACCTCCCTGCCGGATCCGGGATCGACACCTTCTTCCGCAACGCTCAGCCCATCCTCGACAGCCAGACCGCGTGTGTCGCCACCGGTGACGATCCTGCTCTCCTCGAGTGTTGTTCCGAGCGTCAACCGCTCACCCGCCTCCAGCGAAAGGTAGTCTCCACGGAGAAAGACCAGCGCCGCATTCCCGGATTTCACATGGACCTCATCGCCTGCCTGCAGCGAACCACCGAGTTCGAGGGGGTGTTCTTCCGCAGCGGAAATCCGCACGGCACTGCCTGACAGCGACGTCACGAGCGCTACCTCCGCGGCGGTGCTCCCATCGGCAGCGGCAGCTGCATCCTGCGAGTGAACCGGAGAGGGAAGGGAGAGGAACAGAACAAGCGGAAGGAATATGATGCGTATCATGGCACTCGTACCAGTTCAAAGTTGGCAAATTGTTCGAGCCGCGGCACCATGGGATTCTGGCTCCCCTGTGTCATGCTGCGGACGGCAGTACTGACGTAGAGCTGTAATTCGCTCCAGTCAACGATTCTGTCACCGGTAAAATCGGCCTTCCCGCGCAGGCCGTCGAGAAGAGCGCGGGTGAATGCTCCGTGTCCCCAGCTTCGATCTTCGTACGAAAATTCATTCCCCGAGCTGGATGTGAACACGATACCGACTTCTCCGGCGAGGGATGACGCGACTTTTTCGTTCGATGCGCCGATTGAGACATCCCCGGAATGACAGGCGTCGAGCAGCAGGATAACGCGGCCTGCCTTCAGGCGGCGAATTTCACGGGAAAAATCATCCCAGGCCATGGCGTGTGTACTGAGCGTGGACTTCGTCACACCGGCAGGAACATAGTAATACCTCGTACGACCGTTGCGGTCTCGATCGCGCACACCGTGTCCGCTGAAAAAAAGCAGCAACATGTCCTGCGCATCGATGTCCGGAAATTCGCGCAATGCCTGGAAAATATTCTCCCGGGTCGCCTGTCGGTCGGTGAGTGTCTTCGTGTACACACGTGTGTACATCCCTCCCTCCTGCCGGACGAACTCATCGGCAATGGCCTGCGCGTCCACTGTGGCAAACTGCAGATTCGGGAAGGCCGGTGCATAGCTGTCAGACCCGACGGCAAGGACATACAGACTGGGATTGAGGCTTCGTCCGGTCTCGACTGTGATATCCGCTCGACACCTGTGACTGCGGACACGAGCGGCGTTGACTGCCAGGGCCTCAACAGTGTTCCGTCCGGGCAGCACCGGGATACGGAAGCGCATGCGGAGTAGCGTATCGGTGCGCGCCAGGATGCGCTGATTGAGGATCTGATCCCCCGAGAGTTGCCGCCCGTTCAGCAGAACGGCGATGCGCTCGATACGCTCGCTGTCCTGCGCCTCTACCTCGACCACGATTTCCAGCGCTTCGCTTCCGAAGGCAAACAACTGACCGTCGCGTGGAGCGAGGATGGCTGCCGTTGGTGGATCGATGATCTGTTCGATACTGCTTCCGGGATCATACCCGCCACGCAGCACATCTTCGATGATTGCCGGACGCTTGAACAGTTCGCTGTAGCGTTCGAGGGGGAACAGTTCCTGCCCCTTCCGCCATTGTACGTACCGGTCACCGAAGGATGAGCAGTCGTAGTACCCATCCGGTGTGAAGGAAAGCCATTGTCCGTCGCTGAAACCGACCATATCGAGAAGCAATGCCCCATCTTCTATTCGCCAGATTTTGACTGCACCGCTGGTATGCGCACTGTAGATGCGTCCGGCGGCATCGTCGAATATTGCCTGCATTGTACCGTACGAGGGAGCAGGAAGTTTCTGTTTCAGCAACCGGCGGCGCCAGTCCCAGATCTCCATCAGCCCGTTCATTTTGCTGACGAGCAGCAGTTCCTCGTTGCGGCTGAGATCCAGGCCATGGGCGAATCCGTCCTCAAGAACGAGTTCCCGGAACAGTGCGCGTGTCTCCAGATCCCAGACGAGAACATGCCCGTCCGCACCAGAGGAGAAGAGGAACTTTCCGTCGCCGGAGAATCGCAGACTGCGAGCGAAGCGGCTGTGCATGCCAAGGTCTCCTTCCGGAGTCCCGTCGGGCAGGCGCCAGAGTCGAACCTTGCCGTCCTGCCCACCGGCGGCCAGCAGGGATCCATCCGGAGAGACCGCGAGAGCATGGACCCAGAGCATGTCGGCTTCCAATGTGCGGATCGGTCGTCCGTCGTCGGTGTTCCACAGGCGAATGCGGTCGTCACGGCCTGCAGTGACAATGGTTTTCCCGTCCGGAGTCATGAGGATGTCGGTGATGTACCTGTCATGTGCCGGCGCGCTGTAATAGCGCACGCCGCTGCGTGCATTCCAGACACTGAGCGTTCCGTTCATGTCACCGGAAGCGAGCCAGGTCCCGGTGTGATCCAGCGCCAGGGATGTCACAAGCGTCGGAGTATCGGTTTTGAAGATGCGGATGCATTCGCCCGTCGTCAGATCCCATGATTTGGCAGTGGAGTCGCGGCCACAGCTGTAGAGCGTCTTGCCGTCGGGCCCAAGTGTCAGATCCCAGACCGCACCGGATTTCCCTTCCTCGAGGTGCAGGGCGATGGACTGCTGTCCGTGGGCGGTGATGTGCATCGTGAGCAATATCGCCGGCACGCACAGAAGCAGTGTTCCTGAAGTACGAAGTGATGTCATCAGCATTCCTGCGTTGAATGGATCTGTATGCCATGGATGCGTCTGAGGGCAAATATACGAAATGCGTCCGCGAAAAGGGGAATTCGTTACCGGTACTTGACATTGTGATGTCCGGGTCCGATATTAGAGGTACCTCTCTCCACTCTCCGATCCATTTTCGATGCGGTGTGGCCTTGTGCCCGCGGCATCGTTGTCGGGTATCCTGAAACCCTGTTCACCGTTCGGTGTCTGTAAGGTAGGAGTCCATGCAAGAAGAAGTGCGCCCCCGGATATTTTCTCCCCTGTACATCATTCTCATGCTCATCGCACTGGCATTGCTCAGTTTCTATTGAAAAAACCGCCGTTGGCGGTTTTTTCGGCGCGGAGGGTGAGGGACTCGAACCCACAAGTCCTTGCGGACGGCAGTTTTCAAGACTGCTGCATTACCAATTATGCTAACCCTCCAAGCGCAGAAAAATACGCGTTCCTTCCCCGAAACGCAAGGAAGATTGCAGGATATCAATCCGGCAGGATGGCACGATCGTCATTCGGATGGACGTGGTGATATCATTGGAGGAACGGCATGCCATCTTGCCATCTTGCCATTAAAAAAGCCCCGCACGCGGCGGGGCTCTGTATCATACCGAACGGTTATCACTTGTTGATCTGGTAGACAATTTTCCGCACCGTATCGAACTGCAGATAAGGATACATCTCACGGATCTTGTCTATGGCGTCTCCGGCGCTCATTTCCTCGCGCATGTTACGGAACATGCGACGGATCTTGTAGTCGCGAATCGCTTTCTCGCTGAAGAGGTTGTGTTTGTTCAGCTCGAAAAAGACATCGTCGTCAATCAGATCCTGCAGCGGATTCTCGCCGGTTCTCAGTTCGTTCTGCATAGTGCCTCCTTGTGGATGTGGATGAAGCAAAGACGTTGTGAAGCACTAACAACAGCGGTCGATACTTCTTCTCCTTTGTTCGTCATTCCAGTGAGTAGACACGCGACACATGAAAAGGTTACAATCGCGTGACCGGACGAGTTTTGGACTCATCTATGTAAACGAGGAAAAGAGTGGAAATGTTTCAGCTTCCGGCTCTTTCTGTAACGATGGGATCGATAGGAGGGCTCTTTTGTCAGGTGGCTGAAAAAAATGTACGTGGTCCGGACATAAAATGCAAGAGTTTCAGGCGGGTTCCGAATTTATGACCTTCATCACGTCTGGAAGTGATTCATACCCGGAGGATGACAGCCAGCTCCGGACCACGGACGGAAGCGCCCCGGTATGGAAGCGCCCGTCGGACATCATCCGACAGGACTCCTCGAAAACCCCTCCCCACCCCTGGAAATCATGATGGTCGTAGGCCGTGTTGTGAAACAACAATACGGCCGTTCCCCGGACCTGCGCGGTCAGATCCAGGAGCTCGCGAATGCGCTCGACGGCCTGCACCGGATCGAGCCCACGATAATGCGCCAGCGTGCCGTCCATCACGGTGAGCGGTACCTCCCACACTGGCAGCACCCGCCCTTCCTCGAGATCGAACGGCAGGAAAGGATGTGCCGTCCCACCCCGAAATCCTTCCTGCTCCGCATGCCCGAGTGTGGAATCCACCTCGAATCCCGCCGCCACCTGGTTGCGCCAGGTCGCCGGGTAGCGAAAACGCAGATAGTGCTGTCGGACACTCCGCGACTGCATGGCGGCGGCAGTATCCAGTCGCTTCTTTTCCCGCTGCAACATCGGGAGATCGTCATGCGCATGGAAGCTGGGATGGAGCCCGATGTCATGTCCCTTCTCACGGATCATCCGCAGAATCATCCTGGCCCGTGAACTGTCCAGCCGGTAGCTCACATCCCGCTTGTCCCTCCCTCCCGTTTTGAACAACCAGCTCGCGGTGATCCCGGAAGCGGTCTCGATCTCCAGCATCCGGAGAATGGAGACAACATAAGGGTCGCGCGATCGACGGTGAAACTGCAGATACTCCCACAGCCGGCGGCGACGCTCGGCAGCATTGACATGGCGTCGATTGAAGAAAAAATTCTTGACAACCTCGCGAAATACGAGACCGGGAGTGAATTTCGAGAGATAGTCGATATCGTGGGTCATCACCGCAGCGGCAGGATGGCCGGCATACCGCTCATCGCGAGGGAGCTCGACGCCACGGGAGAGGAGTCCACAAGCCAGGACCGCTGCATATTCTCGAACGACAGGTCGATCCAGTTCACCGCGCCGGCCGAGCAGTCCGGCGTCCGCACGAAAGCGGCCAAATTGATCGAACTCCGTACAGGTCCATTCCTCATGACGGGAGAGAAAAAAAAACGCGGCGGACACGATATCCGAACGAAGCGAATGCAGCGGAGAATCGCCTGCATCGATGGTGGTGCCGACAGGAAAGAGGGAAAGAAAGCGCTCGCCATTGAATTCAGTATCCCGCGCATCCGGTGTCAGCGACTCACGGGCAAGCAGCATGCCGTGAATGGAGGGATTCGCCGGCAGCCACAAGGCGCCGTCGACGGGTGCGGGACCGTAATGCACCGTCGCTCCCTGGCGGACGAAGCGAACGCGGACAC